>JBDLWG010000525.1:0-21656 GCA_039804385.1 Bacteroidota bacterium | reverse complement strand
TGTGTTTTGTTTTTAAAATGTTGCTTCGCAACATTTTAAAAACAAAACACACACGCCCATATCTCCCTCTTTTTGGGCGGCGAAGCCGCCTACCGCGCAACTTGGGTTACTTAGTTGATTTTTTGCAAAAAATCAAACAAATCCGTCCTTTATTCCTACCATTCCATCATTCCTGATTCAAATCATAATTTAGATATGTCGCTCCGCATGATAAGAAGACCGAACCAAGGGACCACTTTCCACAAAATTAAACCCTTTTTGCATGCCCACTTCTTTATAATGGGCAAATAATTCAGGTCGAATGTACTCAGCAATCGCAATGTGCATTTTCGTCGGTTGCAAATATTGACCAATCGTCAAAACATCACAGCCATGCGCCACCAAATCATCCATAATTTGATACATTTCCTCTTTCGTTTCGCCGAGACCCACCATCACACCACTTTTAGTCCGTTTGCCTAAATCCTTTGTACGGCGAATTTGCTCCAAACTGCGTTCATATTTGGCTTGCGGACGCACTTTGCGATAGAGGCGCGGAACGGTTTCCATATTGTGCGAAACGACTTCTTGCCCGCCTTCCACCATGCGTTCCAGCGCAGCCCAATTGCTTTTGGTATCGGGAATCAACGTTTCAATCGTCGTTTGCGGCGATTGTTCCTTGACTTGGGCGACGGTTTGATACCAGATTTCAGCCCCTCTATCTTTCAATTCGTCGCGATTGACGGAAGTGATAACGGCATGTTTTACGCCCATCAATCGAATCGCTTCAGCCACACGGCGCGGTTCATCTTCATCATATTCATTGGGTCTGCCCGTTTTCACCGCGCAAAAAGAGCAAGAACGCGTGCAAACATTGCCCAAAATCATAAAAGTGGCAGTGCCAGCACCCCAACATTCACCCATATTGGGGCAATTCCCACTTTGACAAATCGTATGCAGGCGATAATCATCCACAATGGAACGAACACGCCGATAATCTTCACCAATCGGCAACTTAACGCGCAACCATTCTGGACGCGCTTTTCTTTCGGGGCGCGTATCCGCAATCGGAAGTTCTATCATATTATTGGGAGTTAGGCTTTTTGCCCATTTCAACCACAAAAATACAAAAAAGTTTAGTTTTGGTAAAATTTTAATGCTAAAATTGGTTGTAAAACCGTGTGGGTTTTGTCAAACAAATTCTGTTTTGTATCTTGCCCAAAAATTTTATCATGGTAAAATATCTTTTTGAAATCCTCCTCTTCGCACTCTTGTATCGCTGGCTGTTTGCATCGAAAAAAACGATTGTAGAACACCATCATCATTATTCGCCCGCCAAAAAGCGAAAACAAATCAATGATAAAGGCGATTACGTTGAATATGAAGAAATTGAAGAACTTAAAAAATAAATTAAGATTATGAATATTAGTGATTTGGTATTATCCAACAATCATCATTTTATTGCTTTGAATAAGCCTGTCGGCATTCCCACTCAAGAGGACAAAACAGGCGATAAATCCCTATTGGATTTAGGTGAAATCTTCTGTAAAACAACGCTTTATGCGGTGCATCGCTTGGATAGAACGGTTTCGGGCGTAGTGATTTTTGCCAAGAATGTGCGCATTTTAAATGCGTTAAATGTTCAATTTCAAGCACATACGGCTAAAAAAAGTTATTGGGCAATCGTAGGCAATCGTCCACCGAAAGACAGCGATACGTTGATTCATTATTTAAAAAAAGATGCCCGTCAGAAATTGGCGCGAGTTGTTCCCGAAACGGATGCAGAAGCGCAACGGGCTGAACTGCGTTACACGGTCAAAGCCAGTAGTGAAAAATACTTTTTGTTGGAAATAGAATTGATAACAGGTCGTTTTCATCAGATTCGGGCGCAATTAGCGGCTATCGGTTGCCCTGTAAAAGGCGATGTAAAATATGGTTTTCGGCGCGGCAATGCGGATCGGTCTGTGCATTTACACGCGCATCGATTGGAATTAAATCATCCTGTTTCCAATGAAAAATTGGTGATTGAAGCACCTGCGCCGACTGAAGTTTTATGGGATTTTTTCACTAAACAACCACAAGTTTTGTAAAATCTGTAATAAATGAAGCCTCAAAATGAAATTTTTGAACCGAAAAATGGTGATTTTGTTCAAAATGACCCCAACGTAATCAATGGTTGGGCGTATTTTGATTGTGCCAATTCTGCGTATAATTTAGTCATTGGTACCGCCATTTTTCCCGCTTATTTCTTGAATATTGCGCCCAATAACATTGCATTTGCGGGCGGCAGTATTCCCGATAGTTCTTTACTCTCGTATTCCCTTTCTTTTGCCTTTTTGTTGTTAACACTCCTTTTGCCCGTTTTATCGGGGATAGCCGATTATAGCGGAAAGCGGAAATTGTTTATGCGCCTTTTCACGACCTTTGGCGCAATCGCCTGTATAAGCATGTTTTTTTTCAAAACAGCCGACCAAATTTGGTTTGGTGTGGTAGCTTATATCTGTGCGGCAATTGGTTATGCAGGGAGTTTGGTTTTTTACAATTCGTATTTGCCTGTTATCGCCACAGAAGATATGTATGACAAGGTGAGTGCAAAAGGATTCTCATATGGTTATATTGGGAGTACTATCTTATTGATAATCAATCTTTTAATGATTCAATTATCCCCTGATAATTACAAAGCATTAGCAGCGCAACTTTCCTTTTTAATGGTAGGCATTTGGTGGATGTCCTTTTCCCAAATCACGTATAAACGATTGCCCGATGATGAAAATGACCGTCCTATGACGGAATTATGGACACGCGGTTATAAAGAATTGTATAAGACTTGGGAACGGATTCGGGCTTATCCTGTGATTACACGTTTTTTGGCTGCTTTTTTCTTTTACAATGCAGGCGTGCAAGCCGTGTTATATTTGGCAACCATTTTTGCAGATAAAGAATTGCATTTTGAAAGTGCTGAATTAATCGTCTTAGTATTGATATTACAAATTGTTGCAGCAATCGGCGCATGGTTATTCGCCAAAATATCAGATGCCCAAGGCAATAAATTTGCTTTAGTGGTTTTATTGACAGGTTGGGCAGCCATCTGTGTCATCGGTTTTTTTCTAACAGGCAAAGTTGAATTTTATGCATTGGGCGGCGCACTCGGCATGGTGATGGGTGGGATTCAATCACTTTCTCGCTCGACTTATTCCAAATTATTACCCGAAAATATAACGGATACGACTTCTTTTTTCAGTTTTATGGATGTTCCAGACAAATTATCGGTGATTTTAGGCACATTTACCTTTGGTTTTGTTGGGCAGTTGACGGGCAATATTCGATATAGTTTATTGGCGTTAGCAGTGTATTTTGTAATTGGATTGCTCATTTTAGCAACGATTTCAATCAAAGATAAAAAAGTGATATAAATATAAAGGTATCAAAAAAATAACCAACGTGGTCAACACGTTGGTTATTTTGTTAGTTTGAGTATTGTAGCAGCAATTTAGCTTGGCTGTTTTGGTTGTTCTTTGATGACTCCTTTCAAATCATCATCGCTATCATCGCCTGAATCTTTTTCTGGATAGTGGCGAATGTTCTCCAAAATATACTTTTTATCTTTCAACAGTTGGACGAGTTTCAACAATTGTGCTTGACCGTCCGCTTTTGAAAACATTATATCGTGTGTCAAAACAACTAAGTGACCTCGAGTCCAAGTACTTTCTTTCTCAAATTGCGATTCGATTTTGGCAAAAATTTCTTCTGCGGTTTCTTTCGGCGCAGCTCCTTTTTGACCCCACTCTACATCCCAACCGTAAATTTTATAACCTTCTGTTTTTAAAATCTCTGCTGTTGGACCCGATTTTTGCACTTTCAAGTTGAAATCGCGGGTTGGTAAAGCCCACAATTGCGAACCGGGCAGGCGAATAATTTTAAGGTCTAACTTCAAATCTTCTTGATTTTTACGCAAATCGGCTGATGCAACAGCAGGGTCTGCATAAAATTTCTTATAATCCATGTTGGCATGTGTAAACGAATGGTTACACACATCCAAATAAGGGTTTCTTTTGAAATCACGCAAGGTTCTCAAAGACGTTTTGCCATTCATGACGTGTTTGCCTACCACAAAAACGCTTCCTTTGAACTTATGTTCTAATGTTGCCTTGTTGATGAAGTCGCTACCTGGTAACGGACCGTCATCGAAGGTTAAATAAACTACCCGCGCACCGCTATCCAATTTCTCGGCGGGCAATTTGATAGTTTTTGGGGCAGCCGCCTCATTTTTCTCTGCTGCCAATACTGCATTTCCGTTTTCATTGGTTTGTTTTTGGCGGCACGCCATGCCGAAAACGGAGAAAGTGATAGCTGCTGCTGCAAGGGCAGCAATTTTTGCTGTTTTTTTTACTGGTTCCATAATTTGTTCGGTACCGTTTTTCATGCTCTGTAATCTAAAATTTGTTCTAATATTGTTGCTTTTTCGTGGCATACCGTTTTATAACAGTTGGTTTAAAAATCGTTCTGCAAAGGTTTTTAAAAGACTTGACTGAACTGGTTTGTTGTGAACTGTTACAATAGAGACGTAAAAATGTGATAAAATATCGTCAATTCATGTTAATTAAATGTGAATAATTCGTTAAGGTTTTTTGTTAAGAGTTAAAACAAATTTTTGATTCAAAAAAACGTAATTCATTGAAAAACAATTGTTTTAATTGAAACAAATTAAAATATATTGATTTACTGTTAAAATAATTTGTATTAAAATATGACAAATCGTTCTGATTTTCCCTTATTTGACAATCATCCGACATTGATTTATTTAGACAGTGCGGCAACCACTCAAAAACCCAAATCGGTGATTGAAGCGGTCACTTTTTTTTATGAAAATGAAAATGCGAATGTTCGACGCGGCGTTTATAATTTGACCGCAAAAGCAACGAATCGATATGAAAATACGCGGGTGCAAATCCAACAATTTATCGGTGCGCAACATCCGCAATCCATCGTTTTCACGAAAGGCACGACGGAATCTATCAATATAGTGGCTCATTGTTTTGCCGCGCCGCGCCTACACGCAGGCGACGAAATTTTGATTTCAGCCATGGAACATCATGCAAACCTTATCCCTTGGCAACAAATCTGCCTTCAAAAAAAAGCACATTTAAAAATCATTCCTTTGACGGAAACAGGGGATTTGGATGTTGAAATTTTTCAAAAAATGCTCCATCCGCGTGTCAAAATGGTCGCTGTGACGCATCTTTCCAATGTTTTGGGGACGGTCAATCCCATTCAAGCCCTGATTTTGGAAGTTAAAAAGCATCAAATTCCGATTTTGGTCGATATGGCACAAAGTATCGCTTCGCATGCGGTGGATGTTGCGGATTGGGAAGTGGATTTTGTGGCTTTTTCGGGGCATAAAATGTACGCACCCACAGGTGTAGGCATTTTATATGGTCAAAAAAAGCATTTAGAAAACATGTTGCCTTTTCAATTTGGCGGCGATATGATTAAAGACGTGTCTTTTGAAAAAACGATTTTTGCCGCGCCGCCACATCGATTTGAAGGTGGTACGCCGAATGCCGCAGGCATTGCAGGATTGAGTGCAGCGATTGATTATTTGCAAACGCTTGGTCAACAAAATATTTATAATCACATTGATTTATTAACAAAATATTGTATTGAATCGCTGCGCAAAATTCCAATGGTACAAATCTTAGGCAATCCTTCAAAAATATTTGGAGTCGTTTCATTTACAATCGAAAACATTCATCCACACGATATTGCGACGATTTTAGATAGTGAATTTAATATCGCAGTGCGGGCAGGACAACATTGCGCACAACCCTTAGCCGATTTATTGGAAGTGCCTGCAACGGTGCGCGTATCGTTTGGCATTTACAACCAAAAAAAAGATATTGATAAACTGGTAGAAGGTATTTTATGGGTTATTACACTTTTTATATGACAAAAAGGCATGATGTACAGTGGTCATTTTAAAACACATAGGGCACATAGTTCAACATAGAACACATAGAGACAATCTTTTTTGTTTTGGGATGATATAATTTTCTTACACCATTTGTAAGGTAAACGTGCGTCAAGTTTGAAACGCTATCCAGTACCCACAGAATGATTAGTTGTATTTAAACAATGGTGCAAAATAAAAAGGTGCGTAGCACCGCAACATTTGTAGCAAAACGATGAATCAAGCCGTTTCGGAGGTGCGTCGCACCGTAACATTGGTGGAAACGATACGAATGTTACGGTGCGACGCACCTCAAACACGGGTTTTAATTCCGTTTTGCTACAAATGTTGCGGTACTACGCACCTTTTTGATTCTGTGGGTAATGGATAGAGTTTAAAACTTGACGCACGTTATGCGCGAATAGATTTAAACTAAAAAGATTGCCTCTATGTGTCCTATGCTAAACTATGTGTCCTATGTGTTTTAAAAATCTATAACCAATACGCTTTTTAATTTAAAACTATTATTTTATCATTTTTAGAGTGTTGCAAATTAAATTTTGTAAAAATTGAAATAAATAGCTTTAATTCTGGTTAATCATGGTTAAATAACCAAATTAAATTTTTTTGTATTTTTTTTTAAAATAATTGCAAAAAAAATATTAAAACATCTACATATCTATATATCTTTATGTCAAGATTTCAAATCTGGTTTTTATTTAACAACATTAAGTAACATTTGCTTTGTGAAAAACCGATTGACTCATCCGCCTTTTTGGTGGGCATTTAAAAAAAGGCACTAAGCATAACGTGTCGCGAATTTCAAACTTGCAGCACATTATTTTTATAATGTGAAATTATTTTTAAAATAAGTATATAATCATTTTTTATTTCAAAAATAAATACATAGGTTTGCAGCGAATTAAAACGGCGATTCGAGCCGTTCAAAAACAATTATAGAACCATATTCATAAAAATTAGTTTGTAATTTACATTTTAAGCCAACTCTTTACGCATGCAATCAAAACAAATACTTGGGCAAGAAGCATTTCCTGATTCCCTGCTATGATTATTGGTTCATCTATTAATCTTCATCATCATTATGACCACGCAATTTAAAACAAGACAACAATTAGCAGTATTTTTAGGCATTGACCCAAAAACCCTTCGGAATTATCTCAAAAAAGCCAGTATTGAGTTGGGCAAAGGGCGTTTATCGCCCAAAAAATGGGATGAAGTGATTCTTTATTTTGTGAATTTGAGAGAAGAAAAAACGCTTTCCCCAACATTCCCAATTACGCCCGAAAATACCCGAACGCGATATAAAAGAACATCCTACCTTTGCAGTAGAATTAAAGGATTCATTTCAAACAAAAGAGGTATAAAATTATCACATTCTAATAATTAATTCATATATAGTTCTTAAATTATTTGTAAAAGATTATTTATTAATTATTTAGGAACTAAATATGTAATAATTATTGATTCAATTTATTGCTTTTATGAAATTTGTATATTTTATTTTATTAATATATTTTTTAATAAGTTGCAATGTACCAACTCATGCGCCTAAAATAGTTCAACAAGCACAGAAAGTTGACACAATGGGCTTGCAGCAAACCGAACGCATCTATGATACGAGCGATTTGGATATTCAAGTGGTTCATAATCCTCAAGTACCTCGTGTGTATGGTATTCAGTTACATGGGAAGGGCGCGGATTGGGATAAATGCTGCCCTGTCAAAATTGAAAAAGTGGTCTTTGGAGACCTTATAAAAGTGTATTCAGATACTTGTGAGCGCGAACAACGGGAAAAATATGGATCGGTTATTTACGACTATTGTGCGTGCATTCCCACAGAGGAAACCTTTTTCTATTCTAAATTTAAGCTGGAAACAGATCCTCAGAAACCGATTCGACCGAATACCAAGTGTGTCATTTACTACACTGCTAAAAAAATAAAAAAAATGAATTATGTAGACACGATTCATATTATTGATTGTTTCATTGAAAATACCCCAGGTCAAGAGGATTTACGAAGACCTAAACGATGTATTTGGGATATTGGTGTAAACCAATAAGCTATTTGTCCAATCGTTAAGAACACCTATTTAACCTAAGTGATGTAGTAAGCGTTGAAAATTTGGAATTGGTGCCAATTAGGTTTAAATTGTTAATAATCAATAATTTAAATATTAATGATCGAAACGATAAAACAACACTTCGTTTTCAATTTGTAACAACGAATTGTTTAAACAATGGACGAAAATAGGAGACTATTTTATGGATGATACTCTTTTGACACGAATTACACGAATTTTCACGAATTTTAAGGAATTACTTCGTGAAAATTCGTGTAATTCGTGTCAAAAGAGTATCATCCATAAAATAGTCTCGAAAATATGGTTGTGGAGCCAACGACAACAAATAATTTTTAATTAAAAATTTTCTAAATTGATAAAATTATGAAAAAAAAAATATTCATAGCACCGTTGTTTTTAATTTTTTTATTGCTCGCTTGTAGAAAAGAAAACAACAATACCCCTGTTCAAGTTTTTGGGTTTACGACTTTGCAAGCAGCACGTGAACATTTGGGTAAGTACGCAGACCTCTTTCTCACGGTAGAAGGTTCTGCTTATGTGTCTTCTACGCAATATTATGGTTCTGAACAAAAAGAATGGGAAATTTTCGCTCGTTACAACGCAGAGCAATTATCGGAACGAAGTGATGGCGGCACTTTTTTTATCAATCAAAATAAATTAGTTTATGATAAAATTTTAGGAACCTATATTTTACTGCCAAATAATGATTTATCTTCTATAGAGTTAGATAAATTATTGAAAAAAGATTTTGGAAACGATAATGTATTAAAAATTATCAAAAATAAGGATACTATTTTTCAAACCCAAACCTATGTGCCTCATGAAATTGCAGCTACAAATCTTAACAAATATGAAAAAGTAGCAGGTTCTGATTTTATCAAAATAAGCCGCAAAGAAGTTAATTTGCAGTGGAACAAAGATAGCAGAAATACAAATGGAGTTGTCGTGTTTCTTTCTTGGAGTGGGGATAACATGAGCAAACCTATTAATGAACAAGGTACAGGCGGACAAAAACAAGTTGCTGTTAAATTAGACGACAATGGAAATGCGACTTTGCCAACTACCTTTTTCGATGGTGTCCCAATAAATGCTGCATTTACGATTTCAATGATTCGCGGGAATATAGAAGTAGCAACAGGTAAAGATAGCCGTAAATACAAATTTTATGCTACTTCATGGTATAAAATTCAATGTACACTCATAGATTAAACGATTTTTAGTATTTCAATTTTATAGAGGTTATTTGAAAATTATAGCCACATTTACACCATTTATCACTTAAACAGTGTTTTTTGTACCTATCAACATTCAAATAACCTCTTATTTATTTTACAACATGCCATTTCAACCAGATTTAAATATATTCAAATGCCCTTTGACCGAAGAAAATGTGGATTGGGCGGATATAACGATTTTAAATCAAGTCAATCAAAATGCGTCAAAACCGTTTGAAAAAGGTTTAGTTAATCAATCCAAAACTCTTTTTTATCCTGTCATTCGAGAGGTTTTGGTATTGTTGCCGTATTACGCTATCGCGTTGCAACCCAATGTTAAATTGGCTCAAATGTCTTTTGATAAAGATAGAGTTTTCCGATATTACAATGAAATCTCCTATAAAGAATATGAAAACAATATAACGTATTCAGATACAGGCAAATGGATTGATTATCGGGATGTTTCCAAAGCGTATTTAGAAAACTCTTTTGGTCGTGCAAAACAGTATTTGAATGGTTCAGGCAAATATTATTTGGATATTGCTTCTGGTTCCATCGGTTTTAAAGAATATATTGATTTATCAAGTGAGTATGAAATTAGAATTTGTGTAGATATTTCGTTGGAAGCCTTGTTGCAAGCAGCTAAAAACTTAGAAGGCAAAAAAGCGATTTTTGTTTGTGGAGACATTACTCAAATTCCAATTAAATCGAATATATGTGATGCAGTACTCTCGCAGCATACGCTCTACCACATCCCAAAAGAGGAACAAGCAACCGCTGTAAAGGAATTATATCGGGTCTGCAAGGAAGGCGGCAAAGTGGGCATTGTTTATAATTGGTTTTACTATTCTCCTTTTATGAATTTGACGCTATTGCCTGTTCAATTGTATCGGGTAGTTCGACATATTGCAGGTAAATGGTATGTTAAATTTTTTCCTACCAAACCGAGACTCTATTTCTTTATTTATCCGCCCAGTTGGTTTAAAAATTTTGAATTTAGTGACAAAATCGAAATTTTCTGTTGGCGCAGTACCAATAAACAATTTTTAGATATTTATGCACATAAAAGTTTAGGCGGCGCAGCATTGCTTCAAAAATTGCAACATTTGGAAGATAAATATCCAAAATTCTTTGGTTGGTTCGGCGATTATCCGATTATCGTCATTTCCAAATAACCATTTTAATTCTATACTTTGCGTATGAGGGTTTTGGGATACAATGGATGTACGGATTCCACGGATTTTCACGGATCGGTACGGATTTCTTGGAATAGAGGCTTGAAAATCAAGCAACAACTAAAAAATCCGTACCGATCCGTGAAAATCCGTGGAATCCGTACATCCATTGTATCCCAAAACCCTCATACGCAAAGTATAAGTTATTCCGCAATAATCATAAATATATTTTTCTTACCGCTTTCAATTAAAATATAGTTGCCATGCAATAGCGCATCTGCTCGAATTAAACCATTGGCATCCAATACTTTATCTTTATTGATAGCAATCGCCTTATTTTGAATCGCTCTACGCGCTTCACTTTTCGAGCCTAAAATGTCCGTTTTTACAGCTAATAATTCCAATACAGGAATGCCCAAAGTCAACTCATCGCGTTCTATTTTAAAACTTTTGACTTCTGTTGCAACGGCTGCTAAATCATTGGATTTCAACGCTAATAAGCCCGCTTTATCCGTTTTGCCCCCAAAAATCAACTCTGTAACGGTTGCCGCAGCCTTATAATCTGCCTCAGAATGCACCCGTGTCGTAATATCTTTTGCCAAAGCCTTTTGCAAAAGGCGCAAATGTGGCGCTTTATCATGCTCCGCTTCCAACGATTCAATGGTTTCTTTGGTAAAAAGCGTAAAAATGCGAATATAATTTTTAATATCAGCATCCGAAGCATTTATCCAAAATTGGTAAAACGCATAAGGCGATGTCCGATTCGCGTCCAACCAAATATTGCCTTTTTCCGATTTGCCAAATTTAGTCCCATCTGCTTTTTTAATCAACGGAGTGGTCAAAGCATAAGCCTTGCCGCCACCTTTTCGGCGAATCAATTCCGTCCCTGTGACAATATTGCCCCACTGGTCTGAACCGCCCATTTGCAATCGAACGCCTTCATTTTTCCAAAGATGGTAAAAATCGTATCCTTGCACCAATTGATAACTAAACTCGGTGAACGACATGCCTTCTCCGCCCAATCGATTTTTGACCGAATCTTTCGCCATCATATAATTGACCGTCAAATGTTTGCCCACATCGCGAATAAATTCCAAAAAGGAAACGTTTTTAAACCAATCATAATTATTGACAATGATAGCCGAATTAGCACCACAATCAAAATTTAAAAATTTTTCCAATTGTTTGCGTTGCGAATCCAAATTATGTTGCAAAATGGCTTCGGAAAGCAAATTTCGTTCTGATGACTTGCCTGATGGATCGCCCACCATCCCAGTCGCGCCGCCGACTAAGGCAATCGGTTTATGTCCGCATTGTTGAAAATGCAGCAACGTCATCACTTGGACAAGATTGCCTACGCCGAGTGAATCCGCAGTTGGGTCAAATCCAATATAGCCTTTGACCATGCCTTCCGCAAGTATTTTTTCGGTATCCGGCATTGCGTCGTGCAGCATACCGCGCCAACGCAGTTCATCTAAAAAATTCATATTTGATAAATAGTTGTATTGCTACTGGTGTGAGGAAAAAATGCAAAAGTATTCTTTTTTGCTTAACGCAACAACTGTCCCGATAAACGCATTAGCTCAATCGCCGCAAATTTTGCATCATAACGGGCAATAATCGTGCGCACTAAGCTATCTTCATACAATTTTTGCAATTGTTTCAATTCTAAAATCGTTGTACGCCCCAATTTATAGCGTTCCATCGCAATTTCAAGGCTTTGCTTTGCCAAGGTTTGAATTTCCGACTCTCCTTTTGAAATGGCTACCGCATTTTGATAACTATTCTGCATCCATTGCACATTTGACCACAAATCGTTTTCTAATTGCTTGATAATCAATTTATTAGACTCGATTTCAAGGTTGATATTCTCCACTTGTCGTTTGATATTCCCGCCATCATACAACGGATAAATCGCAGAAATGCCCGCACTTAAACCATTATTTTGATTTAACAAAATCAAACCTGCTTGATTATCGGTACGTCCAAAATTATAACCCGCATTAAAATTAACACGCGGTTTTAATAACGCTTCGGTCTCTTTTTTGGACAACATTAAAATCCCTGTTTGCAATTGATTGAGTGCGAAAGCGCGATTATTTTTAAAAACCATTTCTTTTGAAATCGCAATCTCTTGATTATCAATATTTTGTAACGAATCAACCGTGTCAAAACGGTCTTCTTGTGCGACATTCATGGCTTGTTTTAAAACAATCCAAGCAGGTTCAATCAATTGTTGTTGTTTTAAAATCAATATTTTTTGCGTTTGCAAATCCGTTTGCGCTTGCAAAACGTCTAAATGATTGCCTTTGCCGACTTCTTCCCGAATCGTAGCAAGGTTTAAACGCGCTTCATATAAATCCGTTTGTAATTTTAAAGCAACGTATAAATCTTTGTTTTTCAACACATTATAATACGATTTCAATACTTCTGCAATCACTTGTTCGGTTCGGATTTTAACATTGAGTTCACCCAAAGTTGCCATTTCTTTCAAACGGTCATAAGTGGCTTCCATGCGCCTGCCGTCATAAAGCGTCCAATTCATTTGCACGCCCAAATTCAAATTATTGCCCGCCGTAATGCGATTAATCGTATTACCATTAGAAAATTCTTGGTGCGTATAGGATAAAGAAGGCGTTTCGGATGCCACCGCATTGACATTCGGCAAAAAACCCGCATTCGCTTTCGTCACATTATTTTGAGCAATGCGCACATTATTACCCAATATTTTAATACCAATATGATTTTGCAACGCTTTTTGAACCGCTTGTTCAAGGGTCAAAGGCGACAAAGCGGCTTGCGCAAACGTGATTTGCGCATAAAACAAGCAAAAAGGAGCTAAGTAAATTTTTTTCATCGAATGATAAACTGATTTGGTGCAAAACACTTTAAACGATAAAAGGTTTGACAATCTGCTGATTATCAAACCTTTGTTTTCAAAACAATTTCCTTTATTTCTAATTCAAAAGCATAAAATCAACCATTTCTTGTATGACTTTGGTATTTTTTGCCAATTTAAAATGCCCGAAACCTTCCGTAACGCGTAGTTCTGCATTATCCCACCGTTCTGCGACTCTTTGCGCCGCTTCGAGGGAAGTCACTTCATCATATCGGTCATGGAAAAGCAACAATTCATCTATTTTCACCGCCTTACTCGCAGTTGCCACATCTACTTTTTCCAATTTTTGCCCTGCTTTCTGCTCCATCAATTCATAATACGCTTTTCGAACCGAATCAGGCGCGTTCATCATCCTTAAAAAATTGGACATAATGACCTTCGTTGCGGGCGGCACAGCGATAAAAATGACTCGTTTCACAGACAACCCAGGATTTATAAATTGTAATGCGTAAACCAATGAACTACAACCAAATGAATGACAAATTGCTCCATAAATCCCGCCATAATGCGTGATAATTGCCTCAATCGTAGCGGCATTGATGGCTAAATTATTGCGTTTACCCGTCGAATCGCCATGCGCAATGGCATCAAACGCAACGACTTTGAAACCCAATTCAATCAATTGCGGTACAGCGTCGCGCAACGCCGTTCCACGAGATTCCCAACCATGTGCCAACAAAATAACCCGATTGCCTTTGCCCCACTCATAGCGTTTTATGGTTTCATTTTTAAATTTAAAATCTATAATTTGGGCTGAATCAATGATTTCATCCGATTTTCGATGTTTTGCACGCAAACGCGGCGTGGAAAAAATGCCATATAACAAACGCGCCGCTTGCATCGGCATCCATCGCCCAACAACTTGCAAACCGAAACGCGCTAAACGCAACTGCATCGGATTATCTACTTTGTACTGAATGGTTCGCTGTTTTGGAACAACAGTATTTGCCTGTTTGACAGGCATTTCTAATTCTTCTAAGCTTTTCATGGCGCAAAATTACGGTTTTTAACAAAAGCAAACTTGATTTTCAAACGAGCAAACTTAATTTTGACACAAAATTTACATAACTTGAAAGAAGGATTCCTTTTTAACTAAAATGCACTTATAAACTTTTCGTTATTTTTTGCTGTTAATATCCTAAAATATCACATAATCAATATATAAAATATAATATTTTGAAACAGTTGGATTATATTATTGTCGGACAAGGTTTGGCGGGAACACTTTTAGCTTATTTGCTAATGAAAGCGGGTCAAAAAATCATCCTTATTGATCCCGATGTGGATATGACTGCCTCGAAAGTCGCAGCAGGCATTATCAACCCCGTTACAGGGCGGCGGATTGTAAAAAGCTGGCGGGTGGATGAATTTTTGCCTGCCGCGAAATCCATTTATCAAAATATAGAGCAAATTTTCAATATATCTATTTTTAAAAATATTGAAATTTGCAAAGCGATTCGCACCGTAGAGGAGGAAAATGAGTGGTTATTGCGGGCAGGTTATCCTGCGTATCAAGCCTATTGCGGGCAAGAACAGCCTAATATGACGCATTTTGAAACAAAAATTCATCCATTTCATGCGTTTGCAACCATTCTCCAAGCAGCACAAGTAGATGTACCACAATTAATTTCATTTTTTAAAAATCATTTTAATCAAAATAATCTTTTATTAAAAGAACTTTTTGATTATGATGATTTGGAAATTTTAGAAAATGAAGTGCAATATCGCGGTTTTTTGAAAGCAAAAAAAATTATTTTTTGCGAAGGCGCAGGCGGTGTTAAAAATCCTTTTTTTGAACACTTGCCCTTTAATTTGGATAAAGGTGAATTATTAAAAATTAAAATACCCAATGCTCCATTTGATAAGATTTTTAAAAATCATTTGTCAATCGTTCCTTTAGATGCTGCTCAAAATTTATATTGGGTAGGCGCGACGAATGAATGGAAATTCACCCATCCGTATCCAACCGATATTCAAAAACAATTGATTATCAATGAATTAAACACCATTTTAACCGTTCCTTTTGAAGTGGTTGCCCATCAAGCAGCCATTCGTCCAACAGTGAAAGATAGAAGACCGTTTATCGGTTTGCATCCTAATTTTCCCGTTTTAGCCATTTTCAATGGTTTTGGAACGAAAGGTACATCCTTGATTCCGTTTTGGGCAGCCCATTTTACGGATGTTTTATTGCACCAGCGAAAATTAGATTCAGAAGTGAATATTCATCGTTTTTATTAAAGATAAATCATATTTGTAACCTACCAATTAACTTGTAATTTCACTTAAAACACTGATTTTCAACGAATTTGGTCAAAACTTTGCAATCATGTTGTTATGATTGTAGCCAACGCTTTTGGACTGAAACCTAAAATCCAAATTATCTCAACCATTTCTAATTCCAATTTTTAAAACTAAAAACGATTTTCTTATGAACATGCTTGGCAATGAAACGCAATTTGAACCACAAATAGTTCCTTTTTTCGCATTACCTGTCCGAGCAAATCGCTCGACAGATACTACCATAAAACCTTCCGCGCCTATTGCACTGCCCTTGAAAGTGTATTTTGATATGACGTATCGGTGTAATTTGACTTGTCGGCATTGCATTACGGCATCTTCTCCGTATGCGGACGTATCGAATGAATTGTCCACACCTCGAATTTTAACATTATTGGATGAAATGGCGGCGGCGGGCATTCAGCAAATCGCGGTTGGCGGCGGTGAGCCTTTGGTACATCCCGATTGGCAAACGATTTTTAAATATATTACAGATTTAGGGATGAAATTGATTGTAACAACAAACGGTGTTTTGTTGCATGAGCGCAATATACAGGCTTTGAAAACAGTCGCGCCTGCTGAAATGCGAGTTTCATTCGATGGGGGCAGGCATTTTCACAACAGCATTCGAGGACGAGACAATTATGATAAAGCCTTAAAAGGACTTGAAACGTTGATTCAAAACGGTTTTAATGCCGTTGCACGTTATACATATTGCAATGGGGCAGATACCGAATTAGAACAAATGTTTCAGGATATTGCTGCAACTCATTGTAAATCAATTAAAATTGCATTATTAAAAAAAGCAGGACGTGCACAACATGAACCTGATTTATTGACGCAATCAGGCGATGCAGGTTTGGCATGTTGGTTCATCGGCTTGGGCAAAAAGTATGGTTTGAGTGTTCAATTATCAAGCGATGATTTTCCAATTGATTTTTCAGAAACCAATGATACAAAATTGCGGCGAGATGGGCGTAGCCATTGTGGGGCAGGTTTTGACACCGCCTATGTGTCGCCGAGAGGACATATATTGAGTTGTGTGACGATTCCGAGCCATTCTTTTGGGCAATTGCACTATCAATCGTTTACAGAATCATGGCAAAGTAAAGCGGCGCAACAATTTAGAACAGAAGCGAGTCGTTGCGGCGTTTGTCGGATTTGTGATAAAGTGAAGTAAGTAGTTGGAATTCAAAAAATAGTTACTAAAATACTGATTTTCAATATATTATAACGTTTGGAGGGTTTGAAACCCTCCAAACGTTGTTGTCAATTTATTAGATTTTTTGAGGTTTTATTCAAAAAATCCAAACCTCATTTTTTCCAAAAACGGAAAAGATTCCCGCCTTTTTTCCAACGGCGAAACCCCCAAATCGCTCCAAAAACCAGCAACCAAAAAGGCCAAATACTCACCACACCAACCACTAAATTCAATAAACCTTCCCATCCATTGCCAAATTCGTGGGTTAAACGCCAGAAAAAGCCTTTGGGATGTCCAGAAACACCCGTTGTCGTATAAAAAGAAATGGTCAACGTACTGAGACCGACTTGATTGCTCAAATACCGCAATCGACCTTCTGCCGATTCGATTTTTTCGCGCACATCCGCGATAAAACCTTGTACTTCCATAATTTCCTTCACATTTTTAGCCTGTTTCAAGACTTGAACATATTGAATTTCCAAATTGCGTTGCGTTTTCAAACGCGCCGAAACATCAATATATTCTTCCGTAACATCTTGTGTATGAATGTTTTTTGAATCAAAATGCCCTGCATGTGTCCCCAAAATGCTCAACAACGTATCAAATTGCAAAGCAGGAACACGTATCGTAATTGTATGCTGTTTGCGATAATCCGAATTATGCTGACTTTCTTCTGCAACATACCCTTTCAAATCGCTCACGGTTTTCGCAATAAGATTTTTTGTTTTATTTAAATCTTTGGTTTCAAACTCAATATCACCCGTTTTGATGACTTTTCGTTCTACTACTTCGATTTTTTCCGCAGCAGGTTTAGTGCCTTCTTCATTTGCTGCGGCAGCAGCAGCATCTGCAGCAGGTTTTTGTTTTGAATCCGAAGCTATTTTTGAACTTGACCCCGCAGGCGGTGGCGCAGCAGGAGCCATTTCAGCTTGTCCTGATGCTGTGCCAGTCGATGACGAAACACTGCCTAAACGTGGTTCATTACCGCAACCGACCCATAAGAGCCATGCGACTGATAAAAAATACCGATATTTTGCTTGCATAACCGTTTAATTTTTAATTGTTCAAATACAAGATGCAAAAAGCGTTCAATATGCACATTTTTAAACCCATTTTTTTACAACAATGTCTTAAAAATACCAAGAATAGCCTCCTTTGTTCTATTTTTAGCGCAAATTTTAACAGACCTTTGTGAGGACTTACGTAAAGTCCCCCATTTTTAGGGGACTTTCGTAATACTTACATAAGACTTTCGTAACACTTACGTAAAGTCCCCCTAAAAATAGGGGACTTTCGTAATACTTACATAAGACTTTCGTAACACTTACGTAAAGTCCCCCTCATCAAAATAAAATTATGAAAGAAGTCATCTGGGATATTGCGCATCTGGCGCATGTGGAGTTGTTGACTCCGAAATTGGACGCAAGTACTCGTTTTTTCACCGAAATTATGGGTATGTCTATCAGTGCCGCACAGGGCGATTCGGTCTATTTGCGCGCTTACGACGATTACGAACATCATACCTTGAAGCTCACTGCGCATAAACATGCTGGTTTAGGGCATTTTGCATGGCGCGCTCGAAGCCCAAAAGCCCTTGAAAGACGGGTCAAAGCGATTGAAAAAACAGGTTTTGGCAAAGGCTGGCATGATGGCGACTTGGGGCATGGCAAAACCTATGCGTTCCAAACGCCTGATAATCATGCTGTTGAGGTGTATTTTGAAACAGAAAAATATCAAGCAGGACTTGCGGACAAATCGGCTTTGAAAAATACGATTAGCAAATTCCCGGGAAGAGGTATGAATGTACGGCGCATCGACCATCTTAATTTATTGGCAAGTAAAATTGCTGATTTTAGAGATTTTCAATTAGAAAATTTAGGTGGGCGATTGACGGAGACCATTATTATGGATGAAAAACCCAAAGGTGTTTGGTTTTCGGTCAATTCTAAATCGTATGACCTTGCTGTTACGGAAGACCATACGGGTTTGCATGGACGGTTTCACCACTTGACGTATGCGGTAAATAGTCGGGAGGAAGTGCTTTTAGCGGCGGATATTGCCTTAGAAAATGGAATTTTCATTGAAACGGGTCCCCATAAACACGCCATTCAACAAACTTTTTTCTTATACGTGTATGAACCGGGCGGGAATCGCATCGAAATTGCGAATCCGACGGCGCGTTTAATTCTTGACCCTGATTATGAAACCATTGTTTGGAATCGGGAGGAGCGCATGAAAGGGCAAGCATGGGGTTTGCAAACGGTCCGTAGTTTCCATACACGCGGTACGCCATTGCCAGAAGATTTTGAATAAAAAAAATATCAAAAAAATATGAAAAAAAAACTATTAGTTGTAGGCGCACATTCTGCTGATTTTGTGTGGCGAGCAGGCGGTACGATTGCCAAAGTTGCTGAACAAGGCGGTGAAATTTTGAATTTAGCGTTATCCTATGGGGAACGCGGCGAATCGGGCGAATTATGGAAAGAAAATCCCAAACGTTCTGTTGAAGATGTCAAAAAAATTAGGCATGAACAGGCGGATAAAGCCTCTATTATACTCGGCAGTGTTTTCAAATGTTTGGATTGGGGCGATTATCCAATGATTGTTTCGGAAGAACGGACGGCACAATTGGCTGAAATCATTCGCAATTTCGCACCGAATGTGATTATTACGCATACCGAAAAAGACCCATTTAATCCTGACCACCCGTTAGCTTTCACAACGGTTCAACGGGCGCGATTGCTTTCCGCAGGGGCGGGCGTTGCGGCGGCTTTTGAGCGCATTGACCCGCCTGCATGGTATTGTTTTGAGCCGCATCAACCTGAATTATCGGGTTTTGTGCCTGATATTTTCATTGACATCACGGCTGTTTTTGAGAAAAAGATAGCGGCAATGGCTTGTATGGGTGCGCAAAATTATTTGAAAAGTTACTATACGGAATTAGGTGGCAGACGGGGCAATCATGCCCGCCGTATTTCGGGACAGAATGCTGTTAAATTTGCGGAAGCGCATCAAAGTATGGTGCCGCGTGTAACAGATACTATCTTTTAAATCAATGATTTACATATGGCTATTTCTAAAGAATTAATTAACGAGATTGGTCAATTCTCCGCCGCAACGTTGCATGAAGCATTAGGCAAAACAGGGAATTTACCTTCGGGTATCAAGCCTATTTCGCCCAAAATGAAGGTTTGCGGCACGGCTTATACAGTCAAAACCATGCCTTGTGACAATATGATGCTGCATCGCGCTTATGCGTATGCGAAAGCGGGCGATGTTTTGGTCGTGAATTGTTCCAATTTTTATGAAGCGGGTTATTGGGGCGATTTGATGAGTCTTGGCGCAAAGATAAAAGGCATTGCTGGTTTGGTGATTGACGGTTGTGTGCGCGATGCGGACGATATTGAGGCGATGGATTTTCCAGTATTCAGTCGCGGTTTGTGCATCAAAGGCACTGGAAATCATGGGGAAGGCATTCTAAATCAACCGATTATCATGGGAGAATACATGGTGAATCCGGGTGATATAATTGTCGGTGATAGGGATGGCGTTGTCGTGATTCCACAAAATTTGGTTGCTGAAACCATTGAAAAAGCCCGCGCCCGAGAACTCAAAGAAGCAAAAGTACGGATTGAATTGCGTAAAGGACTCAATTCATTACAAATTTATGGTTGGGATAAAAAATATGGTTACTAATTTAAACGGTTTCCTCTTATGCAAAAAAGTATTCCTTATATGCACTTTCGGGGCGGCAGTTCCAAAGGGCTTTATTTTAACGCTGCGGATTTACCTACGGATGAAAAGGCGCGTTATCAAACCGTTTTAGCGGCTTTGGAAGGGGCGGGCTTAGGTGATTTGCGTCAGATTGACGGCTTGGGTGGTGGTAATTCATTGAGCAGTAAAGTAGCGATTGTGAGTCTTTCGGAATCACAATCCGTTGATTTACAATACTTTTTCATTCAAGGCATGATGGGAAAAGGGCGCGTTTCGACAGTTCAAACGTGTGGGAATATCCTTGCAGGCGTAGTGCCTTTTGCGATTGAATCGGGCATGATTCCCGCAACCCATCCTGTAACGCGTGCGAAAGTGGGCATTTTAAATACAGGCGGCATTTGCGAAATCATCGTTCAAACACCTCATGGACAGGTTGAATATGGTGGAAATGTTAAAATTGATGGCGTTTTAGGCACAGCTGCCCCCATTATTTGCAATTATTTGGATACAATGGGCGCGACTTGTGGTCAATTATTGCCCACAGGCAATCGAATAGATGTGATAGATGGTTATCAAATGACTTGTATTGATAATGGGATGCCTGTGGTTTTGCTTCGGGCAAGCGATTTTGGGCGTCATGGTTATGAATCAAAGGCTGAATTGGATGCCATGGTTGATTTGAAACAAATATTGGAAAAAATCCGATGTACGATAAGTCATCATATGAATCTTGGCGATGTACGCGAGCAAAGCATTCCTAAAATGTGCTTGATTGCTCCTGCGCAACAGGGTGGATTGTTGACGACACGGATGTTTATTCCACATGTTTGCCATGATGCGATTGGGGTTTTGGCGGCGATTTCAGTGACAACTGCCTGTATTTTGCCCGATACAGTGGCAAAAGGTATGGTTTCATTGCCTAAATCGGGTGAAAATGCTTATTCCATTGAACATCCTTCTGGTGAAATGACCGTTTATTTAGAACAAGATGAAAATCAACGAATCCAAAAATCAGGTGTTATTCGGACGGCGCGTTTGTTGAGTAAAGGCATTTTATTTATTCCTTGAAGTACAGATAATAAAAAGTTTAAATTAATATTTTTAAAATTTGTAGGATTGTTGTTAGAATTAATTTTGCACGATTCAAA
>JBDLWG010000524.1:0-7392 GCA_039804385.1 Bacteroidota bacterium | reverse complement strand
GGTGTGATTGACTCACGGGATAAATGTCCAACGGTTGCAGGGATTGCATCGAATGACGGTTGCCCAGAGGAGAAAAAAACGCCTGCACAGGTGACGGAAGAAATCAAAAAAGAAATCGCGTATGCGACTGAATTGGTTCAATTCCAAACTGGTAGCGCGGTATTGGTAGGTGGTTCTAACGCTGTTTTGGACAAAGTGGCGGCGATTATGGTCAAAAACCCTGGTTTGAAATTGAGCATTGGCGGTCACACAGACAGTCAAGGTAATGAAACAACGAATCGTTCTTTGTCTGCGGCGCGGGCAAAAGCATGTCACAGCTACTTGGTCGCGAAAGGCGTTGCAGGTACGCGCATGACGCATGCAGGTTACGGTTCTTCTCAACCAAGAGCGGATAACAAAACAGCTGATGGACGTGCTGCAAATCGTCGCGTAGAATTTAACGTTAACAATTAATTGATATTCAACTAATTAGGTATTACATTGAAAAGGAATTAAGGACGATGGTGCTTAATTCCTTTTTTTTATAAATGATTGATTGCATTCTTCATCCATGATTCAAAAAATAACAGCAGACCGCATTTATACAATGACGACCGACTTGCCCGTCGAAAAAACAGTCATCATTACCAATGAAACAGGCAAAATAGTGGCGATTGACCCGCTTGACGCACATGACCCTGCCTCTGTGCGCACTTACACAGGCACTTTAACGCCTGGTTTTGTCAATACGCATTGTCATTTGGAACTTTCTCATATGAAAGGTTTGGTGAATACGGGCGTTTCGTTGATACCCTTTATCACGGGCGTTGTCACGAAACGGGCGGCGACTCAGGAGATTATCCAAGATGCCATTCAAAAAGCCATTCAGGAAATGGTGGATAATGGGATTGTGGCAGTCGGTGATATTAGCAATACGAGTGATACGTTTGCAGAAAAGGCAAAAGGGCAATTGCGCTATTATACCTTTGTTGAAATGTTCGATTTTTTGCAAAATCAAGATGCAGATAAAGTATTTTCACAATATGAAGCCATTTTTTACGATTTGCATCCTGCCAAAGGCAGTCGAAAAAGCGTCGTTCCACACGCGCCGTATTCGGTTTCGGAACGATTGTTTAAAAAAATATACGATATGAATCACCTGCCGAATCGCACCGTCAGCATTCATAATCAAGAAACGCCGCCTGAAAATGAATTATTTTTACACGGGCGCGGTGCTTTTTATGCGTTTTACCAACGCTTTGGCATTTCTTTGGATACGTTTCAACCAACAGGACAAACGGCTATACATTACGCTTTGCAACATTTGAATCCTGCAAATCGCAATTTATTGGTACACAATACGTTAACTACTGCTGATGATGTGAATGCAGCACAGGCTTGGAGTGAAAACGTTTTTTTTGCCACTTGCGCGAATGCCAATTTGTATATTGAAAACCGTCTGCCGAATTATCAAACTTTCATCGACGCAAAAGCGCGGATGACGATTGGCACGGACAGTTTAACATCCAATTGGCAATTATCCGTTTTGGAAGAAATGAAAACGATTCAAAAATTTCAATCATACGTATCTACGGATATATTAATGCTTTGGGCAACTTTGAATGGGGCAAAAGCCTTGGGTTTTGAGGATACGCTTGGGAGCATTGAAGTGGGCAAAACGCCTGGTTTGAACCTTTTAAATTTGGAAAAAGATGGTTTATTAAAAACCAATACCATTGTTAAAAAAATAATTTAAAATCGCATGATTATCAACGAAATCTTTATACCCAATCTTTCCGCCCTCAAACAAGCGGTCAAAACCTTGTTGAAAGTCGCCAATGGACGCAAAAAAATCATGCTTTATGGTGAAATGGGTGCGGGTAAAACGACGTTTGTACGCGTTTTTTGCCATTATTTTAAAACCAAACAAGCGGCACAAAGTCCTACCTTTTCACTGATAAATGAATATTATTTTATTGAAAACAATAGAAATCAACGGATTGCACATTTAGATTTATACCGTTTGAAAAATATCGAAGAAGCCTTGAATATCGGAATTGAAGATTATTTAGATGATGACCAATATTGTTTGATAGAATGGCCTGATTTGATAGAACCGCTTTTTCCACCCGATGTATTAAAAATAAAATTAGAAATCATAGGCGATAATCAACGAAAAATAATAATTTTGTAGCACCAATATTAAAACCATACTTTACGCATGATGGTTTTGGGATACAATGGATGTACGGATTGAACGGATTCGCACTGATGGGTACGGATTCGTTGTTTAAAAAAAATCCGTACCCATCAGTGCGAATCCGTTCAATCCGTACATCCATCCTATCGTAAAATCACCTAACGCAAAGTATATCGTAATTAACCAATCCATTAAGCCAACAAAAAAATCGTATATCACATACTATGCCTATGCCGCACCATAAGTTTTTCGCGCAAAATCTATTAGAAACACAACCCGAAACGCGGTTAGTGAGTGCAAAATTCGGCAAATTGTACATCGGCATCCCCAAAGAAACCACTTTGCAGGAGAATCGAGTACCTTTAGTGCCATCTTCGGTTGCCGTTTTGACGGGGCGCGGACATCGCGTCGTAGTGGAGTCGATGGCAGGTATCAAATCGAATTACACCGACCATGAGTTTTCGGAAGCAGGCGCGGAAATCGCGTATAGCCGTGAAAAAGTCTTTGCAGCACAAGTGCTTTTGAAGATTGCGCCGCCCAATTTGGAAGAAATTGACTTGATGCACCCGCATCAAATCATCATTTCGCCTCTGCAAGTGCCAACGGTCACGGAGGAATACCTCAATCGCCTGCGTCAAAAACGGGTGACGGCTCTGGCAATGGAGTACATCAAGGACGAACCGGGTTATTTTCCAATTGTGCGGATTATGTCTGAAATCGCTGGTCAATGCGCCATTTTGACGGCTGCGGAGTTGCTCAGTAGCGATAATGGAGGTGTAGGTGTATTGTTAGGTGGCATTTCGGGGGTTCCGCCTGCGAAAGTAGTGATTCTGGGTGGCGGCGTAGTAGCCGAATTTGCCACTCGGACGGCAATGGGTTTGGGTGCGGAAGTGCGCATTTTCGACAATAATATTCACAAACTCATGCGTTTGCAAACGCAATTGGGGCGGCAACTTTATACGTCCGCGCTCAATCCAGTGCAATTAGAGGAACAATTGCGGACCGCAGATGTGGCGATTGGGGCGATTCATTCGGGCGCGGGACGCACGCCGTTGATTGTCCGCGAAGAAACGGTGGCAAAAATGAAACAAGGTTCCGTGATTATTGATGTGAGCATTGACCAAGGTGGCTGTTTCGAGACTTCTCAACTCACAAGTCACGATAAACCAACGTTTAGAAAATACGATGTCATCCATTATTGTGTGCCGAATATTCCGTCTCGTGTACCGCGCACTGCGTCGAATGCCGTGAGTAACATATTGACTTCCATCCTTTTACGCTGTGAAGATGCGGGTAATATGGATCGATTGTTAGGGAACAATCCTGGTTTGATGAATGGGATTTACGTGTGCAAAGGCAGCTTGACGAATAAATATTTAAGCCAACATTTTAATATTAAATATACGCATATTGAATTATTATTTACCAGAAATTCGTAACAAATATCCTACCCTAATGCTTTAAGTTCTAAATAAGTAGGGAAAAATTACGCCGCCAGATTGGGGGTAGAGGGTACAAAAAATTGAAAAAATCATTTTTTCAATTTTTTTGCTCCCTCTGGAAGCTCTTTTTCCTTAATTGTTTAGTGCATTAGAGGTAGGAAAATTTCAATTTTAAAAATGAAAATTAAAAGCATAACCGTAGAAAATATAGGGGTTTTCGACCAAATACATATAGATTTTCATTTATTTAAAAAAAATGAAAATAAAGCGGATATTCATATTTTGACAGGTGCGAATGGCACAGGCAAAACAACGCTTTTACAAGCGATTGCAAGCCTTTTTCGCCGTCAAGATGGCAACCATTTTAATAAAAAGTTTAAAAATAATAAAGGATTTGTTCAATTAGAGTTAGAAACAGGCGAGTTGTTGCATTTTGGCGACTCCATCTATCGTCAAACACCCCTCATTGAGCAATATGATAAAGCGGCATCTGAGCAGGAAAAGCCCCTTTTGCCCATCGAATTTGCTATTTTTGCGTACTCAGGATATCGATTTTTGAATCGACATCCTGTCCATGCAATTCAAAACATGACCGATAACCCACTTAAAGATGCGTTATTATTCGCCAAAGATTACATGCAAACCAATCTGACTATCCATCAATGGATTGCAAATCAGATTTCGATTCATGCTTTGAATCAACTCAGAACCCACAAAAATCTTAAAAAAACACCTATTATTGAACAATTTGCAGCAATTATCAGCAAAATGGTAGGTTATCCAATCCGTTTTGTATTAGAAACGAACCCGATTCAATTATTAGTAGAGGTACATGATACATTATTAGATTTTGATACTTTGCCAGACGGCTTGCGTTCGATAATCAGTTGGTTGGGCGATTTGTTGATGCGTTTAACAGAGTTGTCTTGGAAAGACCATACGCCTATTTTTGACCGACCCATTATTTTACTTTTAGATGAAATAGAAGTTCATTTGCACCCGCATTGGCAACGTCAAATCCTGCCTATTATACAAGATTTGTTTAAAAATGCGCAAATTTTTTTGACAACGCATGCTCCATTTATAGCCAATTCCATTGATGGTGCTACTATTTATGAATTAGCCGTAGAGCATGGACACGCGCATTTGGCAGAAGTGACCCAATCGAAATCCAGTTTAAGTTACGAATTAGTGTTGAAATCAGTGTTTGGAGTGAATGCACTTTACGGAATGGATACTCAATTAGAATTAGATAAGTTTTATGAAGGGCGGAATCTTCTGCTCCAAAAACAAGCCGTTGATGAAAAATCGTTTATGAAATTGGCGCGTAAATTATCGGTTAGAAGCGATGAAATGGCTTATTTAGTGAGTGCAGAATTAAGGCAACTATCTAAAATCACTCAAAAAAATTATGGCATATGATGAAATTGCAAAGAACCATTGCACCCGATTGGTTACTCCAAAATACAGATAATTGGGGGAATCAATATGCCAAAAAGCGCAGTGACCCTAAAAAAAGCAATGATTTTCAATGGGTTACGTATAAAAAACAAAAAGTGAATTTGCTATTACTTCCTGTATTAAACGCCATGACGCAAAACCATTGTGCTTTTTGCGATAGTGCGCCATTGGTTTCCATCGGAGCGCAGATAGAGCATTTTGAACCCGTTTCCATCGCGCCTCATAAAGCCTATTTGTGGGAGAATTTATTTTATTGTTGCCAAAATTGCAATGCACATAAGCATGATACTTTTGATGATTTGTTGCTAAAACCAGATGAATCGTATTATGATTTTTCAAACTACTTTATTTTCAATTTTTTGACAGGTGAATTAAATCCCAACCCACATCAAACGCTTTGGGAGCAGGCACGCGCTTTGAAAACAATTGAATTATATGGATTAAACGAATATGAGCGTCCTTTTATACGATTGCGCGAACTAAAACGCTATCGCAATTCGATTGATAAATCGGATATAGATGATTTTCAGTTTAGATTTATATTTGAATTTGAAACTCCTTAAAAATGCTTATCTTTCGGAAATTTTTTTTCATGCCTTTTTGGGTCGAAAGCAAACCATTCCAAAGATGTTATTTTTTAAACAAACGACTTATTTTTTTGTAAAAGGATTGTTATTGATAGTCTTATTGTTGCCGATTTTAGATGGTTGTGGTCTATACATTACAACATTTCGTTATAAAGATGCTGCTGTTTATCAATACTTTGAACAAAAAAAGTTACATCCTACCATTCAATATTACACGGCGCAAGGACGGCAGATTCGCTACCTCGAAATTGGGGATGATTCGTTGCCGACGGTTTTGTGGATTCATGGTGCGCCGAGTTCGTTGAGTGTGCATCAAGCCAATCTTTCCGATTCACTCTTGTTGACAAAATGCCATATGATAGCGGTGGATCGTCCCGGTTATGGTTATTCGGGTTTGGGCAAGTCGGAAGTGAGCATTGCGCGGCAAGCGCGGATGATTCAACCTTTGTTAGACAGCTTGAAACGGCGGACGCGCCCGATTATCGTTGCAGGTTTTAGTTTTGGCGGTCCGATTGCGTCGAAATTGGTCATGGATAATCCCGATTTAGTGGATGGATTGTTGTTAGGTGCGCCTGCGATTGCGCCAGGACAAGAGAAGATATTTAAAATTTCTTATATTACTAAAAATTGGTTGACACGGTGGATTTTTCCGCGCATGTTGCGAGTGGCTTCCGATGAGAAATTTGCACATGAAGCAGAATTGAAAAAATTATTGCCCGATTGGGGTAAAATCAAAATTCCTGTGATTTATTTACAAGGCATGAATGATAGTGTCGTTTATACGAGTAATGCCACCTTCGCAAGAGAAAAATTAATCAATGCTAAGTCCTTGGAAATCATTATGATACCGAATCAACCACATTTTTTGAGCGTTCCGCAAAAAGATTTGATAAAGGCAAAATTATTGCAATTGATAGAAATGACGCAACCGAAAAAAGCAATCTAATAATTTTTTTAAATAATAGGAGTTATGCCATACAGCAAATTTAGAAAAATAACCGAAGTGGCTAAAAAATTCAAATTGCAAGTCGCAAGTGGTATTTTTTTTCCAACGGAAATTCGCAAAATTCAACCTTCGATATACCTCACAGAATCGCTAAACATGTCAAAATCAATTGGTTACGCCAATGAAAAAGAGCGTTCCGAGCGATTGGTTGCACCGATTTTAAATCAATTAGCGGCTCAAAATAATCATCAAATTACGATTTATTCAGGACGTGATTTGGATGTTGATTCAACAAATGATTTAAATGGTGAATGTGATTTTTTGCTTGGGCTTGGTAAATTGCTCATGTCAGAAGTCATGCGCCCGCTTTTTAGCATTGTGGAGGCGAAAGAACAGGATTTGCGTTACGGTTTGGCGCAATGTGCGGCGCAATTATATGGCACAAAACTGTTTAATGAACAAGAAGGATTGATTTTGCCCAAATATTATGGAGCTTCTACAACAGGGGATGTTTGGTGTTTTTTGAAATTGGAAAATAATAAATTGACCATAGATGAAACAAAATATTTTTTAACAGACTTAGAATTGTTGCTTGGGCGGCTGCAATTTCTCGTAGATGATGTTCAACAAGATTGATTGTAAAAAAACATAAAGTTTTAAAAATTATTTTATAAAAACCCTAAAATGATTGCCGATGGGAAAGTTTTTTCGCATTTCGTTGACTGCCTTACTCTTTTTATTGCCACGCACCGTATTTCACGCTTGCGTCGGAGAAGG
>JBDLWG010000523.1:0-6586 GCA_039804385.1 Bacteroidota bacterium | reverse complement strand
TATTACGATACAATTGGAACACGGATAACGCGGATGGGGCGGATTTTCACGGATTTTTTTATAAAAAAATCCGTGAAAATCCGCCCCATCCGCGTTATCCGTGTTCCAATTGTATCGTAATAATCCAATTACGCAAATCGCCGATACGCATTGAACAATCGCTCTGGCAATTCGTCTCGACAAGCTGATAAATAATCATTATATGAACAAGGTATCAAACGGTGTCTTTCCTGCTTTTTGCGGGTTTTGACAGGTATTTGAACCCACCATCGACCGCTTTTATGGCTTTTCCAAAACGTAATCTGAAAATCAAACTCCTTGACATCCACAATATATTGGGTCAAATTGCGCATCCCAATCGGATAATCTTGTTTTCGATTATAAAAACCTTCCATGAAATACCAAATCAATTGCGCCACCGATTGTGCTGTCACGTCTGTCGGTAATGGGTCTTGTATATGAAAACCATAGATACCAAATGCCGTTAATTTGTCACTCATACCCGCATAGCGCGCCAATTGGCAAGCCTCCTCCAACCACAATCCACTTGGATTTGGACTCAATTGAGCAGGGGCTTCGATTTTTTTCAACGCTGCCAGATGGCAACACATTAAATCAGCATCTCGGATGTAAGGTTCTGCTTCCTCTAAATTAGCTTTCAACTTGCCCAAACGGACGTGTTCATACACCTTTTGGTCAAAAAAACGCAATGCGGAAGGCGGTGTGCAATGCGATTGATACCCAATCACATTACAATGAAAAAGATGCGAAGGACGTTCTTCTAAAATCCGTTGCCAAATGGGACTGATTATAGGCGCATTCATCGTAGATTCGCTCCCCGTTTTAGGGATAAAACGCATGGTTTCGTCTAAAATCGTGAGATTAATGAGTAATTTATGCTGTTGATAGGCTTGAAAAAGCCCCCAAAGCGTATTTTCATCGGAACCAATACAAATCGGACAAATACCCGATTGAAGCAATTCGGTTATCAAAGGAATCCAAAAAGAGGGGTCACTATTCCGAACATTGCCTAAATCCGCGCAATTGAAGTGTTTGAAAGGAAACATCATGGGATACAATTGTCCCCGCACCGTATCCGCAGATGCCGCATCCATGCCAATTAACGCACATTTGACATCCTTTAAATCGGGAAAATCATGAGGTGCGGCAGCCGAGTAAAGGCGCATTTGGTGCATCATCGTTCCATGAGGAAGCATTGTACCTGTACCTGTCGTTAAAAATTTTTCCGGTTGCACCGGTTGAAGCCAATTTTGCAACATAGATTTTAAAAAGTTGAGTCCTGTTTTGACGCAAAATAATACTAAAAGCGTATTGAGGTGAAAAAAGTTTGCAAATTTCACCCTTTTTGCAAATTATTTGACAATAAAATGTTAACACATAAAAGATATTTATTTACCTTTGTGTAAGATTTCTAATCAGAAACTTCATATATGATAAAAAAGGACTTTTTAAACAATAAAAGCCCTTTTTACCAACTAAATATCGTTTTTTGACCGTATCAACTAAGTAGCCTAAAAAAAAATCGTAATGTAAGATACGGAAAATATCTGTTCTGGAATAATTATTGATTAGTGGTGCAACGATGGAAAACACAACATTTGTAACAACAACGCGTAAGAAATAAAAAATTAGTGCGTGACTAACTAGCGCGTTTTCGGTCTCCTGCAATGGTTTTCCAAATAATTTCATGGTTCATCAGTCTGCCTTTTCGTAAAGAATCTTGATAAAATAATTTTTTACGAAAAAATAAAAAAATTAGGTCACATATTTGTATTAAATGATTATGTTTTTGTAAAATACATTGTCACAGTATGCTGGAAATGTTTTATAGTTAAAACCTGAATTTTGTAAAAAAGGTGCTTTTTTCGGTCACAATTCAATTTTTTTAGCTTTTTTTCTATATCAAAAATAGTAAAATAATATTTTTTATTATTTTTAATTCATACCTATTGAAAAAAAGAGCAAAAAAAATTGTGACATTAAAAAAAACAGACTAAATTTGTAGCAAATTATAAAATCATCATATTATTTAATCTAAGATAATTCATTTTAATCATCAAAGTTTCAACCCTATGACTAAGAACAAGTATTTATTGGGCATATTTGCGAGCTTAACGCTTAGTGCGAATGCTCAAAAAGAAAAAGCTGCTGACGCAAGTACAGGCAACTACAAAGTTTTTGCAACTGACCAAACAGAATTGGGCATTCATGCAGGTTTAACTGGACTCCATAGTGATGTGGGTCGTGACCTTTCAAGTACAATTGGATATGGTGTTGGTTTGCATTTGCGCAAAGCATTAGACTATACTTGGTCTTTGCGTTTTGATGCAGGTTATGAGCAACTCAATGGTGGCGCAGGTGGTGGCACTACGAGTATCAAACAAGTAGGCATCAATGGTCAGCCATCTAATGATTCACGGGACCAAATCAATGGTGTTGCTACAACAAACCTTAGAGGCACAGTGCAAATGGTAGCTTCTATCAATAACAATCGTTGGGAAAATGGTTTACGCCGAATCAGTCCTTACTTTTATCTTGGTGGTGGTGTTGGTTATGTTGATACAAAAATTGATTACAAAGCGGCAAATGGTAGTCGTGGTAGTGGCAAGCAAAGTTTGGTAGTGGGTGCAACAGGTCAAGGAGAACCGATTGCTCCAATTGTAGAGTTTGGTGGTGGTGTCAGCTACCGCATCTCTGACAAGATGAACTTTGGTTTGGATGCTAAATTAAGCTCTTTTTTTGGCAAGCGGACGGATTTAATAGATGGTTATGACTACCGTTGGAGAGATTTGGCGACTTATTTAAGTGCCCGTTTGAACTTCAACTTAGGTGGTGGTGATGCAAAAACAGGTAAATCTTTGCCTTTGTGGTGGGTAAATCCTGCTGCGAAAATCAATGCAGATGTGGCTGAAATCGCAGCTCGTCCTAAATTGGATTTGACAGACACCGATGGTGACGGCATTATCGACATGCTTGACCAAGAAAAAGATACTCCTGCTGGTGCAAGAGTCGATACTCGTGGTGTTTCATTAGATAGCGATGGTGACGGCATTGCAGATTACAAAGATAAAGAGCCTTTCTCTCCAGTGGGTTACCCAATTGACAAATCAACAGGTGTTGCGCAAGTGACTAAGCCCAATTATATTACTCAAACAGAGGTCGATAAAATTGTGGCTGACAAATTGAAAGCTTGGGAAGCAATCAGACCTGCAAACAATGCGGTTGAGACTTCTGCTCCAAGAGCAGGTTCAGGTGCATCTGTAGCGGATTGGTTTTTGCCTATGATTCATTTTGATTTTGCAAGTCCTGCCATTCGTCAATCTGAAATTGGCAGTTTGTACAATGTTGCTACCGTGATGAAAAACAATCCTGGTATCAAAATAGTTGTAAGTGGTTACGCCGATAAAGTAGCTGATGAGGCTTCTAACCAAGCATTGTCTTATCGCCGCGCTCAAAATGCAATTGATTATTTGGTGAAAAAATTCGGTATTGACAGAAGTCGTTTAGTGTTGAACTATGCTGGTGAAACTGCCGTTTTAGTAGATACTAAATCTCAAAACTTGATGAATCGCCGCGTTGAATTTAAAGTAGCTCAATCTGAAAATGAAATGAGTGCGCCTGCGGGAGCAAGCAAAAAATACAAAGGTAGTAAAAATGCAGGTTATTAATCCATTGATTTCTAATCATTTATAAACAAAAAAGACTCATTCCGCAAAGAATGAGTCTTTTTTGTTTATACTCAATTTTTTATAAATGAAATGGGCTATTGCTATACAAGAATATGAAAATTATTTATCATTAGAACGCGGGTTTGCGCGAAACTCTATTGAGGCGTATCGGCGTGATGTGCTTTTGTTGGAACAATTTGTAACGATGAAAGGCTATGAGGTCATGCCCGAAGAAATCAAACCTTTTGTGATTGAACAATTGATGATTTGGTTGAGTGAATTGGGTTTGGCAGCAACCTCTCAGGCGCGGATTTTATCAGGTTTGAAAGGTTTTTACAAGTTTTTGTTTATCGAATCCTATATTACGGTTGACCCGACATTTCTTATAGAAGGTCCAAAAACGAGTCGGCATTTGCCTGATACGTTGAGTTTTGATGAAATTGAAGATATTTTAAAACAAATTGATTTATCAGAACCGCTTGGCGTGCGCAATCGGGCGATAATTGAATTGCTTTACGCAAGTGGGATGCGCGTTTCCGAATTGACAAGTTTGCGCATTTCGAGTCTTTTTTTGGATTTGGGTTATATTCGGGTCATTGGCAAGGGCGATAAAGAGCGTTTGATACCTGTGAGTGCCGATGCGATTCGGTTTATGCAGCAATATTTGAAGCATATTCGCCCGCAATTGCCCCTCAAAAAAGGTTTTGAAGATATTGTTTTCCTCAATCGGCGCGGCGCGGATTTAACGCGGGTGATGATTTTTTTGATTGTGAAAGATTTGGCGGCGTTGGCAGGAATTGAAAAAACGGTGAGTCCGCATACGTTTCGACATTCGTTTGCGACGCATTTATTGGAAGGCGGGGCGGATTTGATGGTGATAAAAGATTTATTGGGACATGAATCCATCGCCACCACTGAACTTTATACGCATTTGGATACCGAATATTTGCGGAATGCGATTTTAAAATTTCATCCACGCAATCAAAATCAATAACGTTATAGGTCTGAATTTTAAAACCATACAAACTTATAGTTTTGAGAATTGATAATTTTTAAATAAAGCGTTTTTTCACTCTACATGATAAAACATTTAACCCAATTTAGAGTGTTAAAAAAAGATTAAAAAAAATTTGCCCAATAGAAAAAAGATGTTTTTCTTTGAGCAGATTCACCGATATTGATTTTATTTTGAAAAAAAATCAATATATAATTAATTTTACAACTAAAAACATTTATGTATTAAATACAAATCGAATTGAAATAGAAATTAAATCAAGTTAAAATCGAATTGCAGGACTTTACGTAAGTGTTACGTAAGTTCCCTCAAAATGGGGGACTTTCGTAACACTTACATAACACTTACGTAAAGTCCCAATTCTAATTTTTGATGACCATGAAATGATTATTTTTCGTATCAATGACGATCTTTTTATCCCAAACAAGCGAATTGCCCGTAATACCATAAATACCAATCATCGCAAATCCAATATCCGCTTTAAACGTTTCTCTTTCCGTCGTAAACAACCTCTGAGCCCGTAACGTATCCATTCCAATTATAATAGGTTGTTTTAATTTTTTGGAAAACAAGCGATATTTTTTGCCCCATGCTTGAACGCAACATAAACTATCTGTAAGATTTTTTTCGGCAGCCTCCACTTGTTTAAACTTTTTATGGGTTGTGATGATGTCAAAAGCACTTGAACCCGTATCAAACATCATTTTTCGATCTTTGTTATCCACGGTCACGGTTACAATAACGGGAAAATAGCGGGTACTTGCTTTTAAATAAGAAACCTGTTGATTCGTTGTGGAAGCAAGCGTATCACTCAATCGAATGGTTTGGTTCGGGTAATCAATGGTCATAATTTTGCCTTTAATAAAATCATAACCTAACGTTCCAATAATCGTATTTGCTTTTTGGAGTATGGTGTCGCCCATATTGGGCAAAATAAGCATTTTGGGTTTCAATTGAATCTGTTTTGCATTCAAATTCAATACAATATTTTCAGCAAAATGTCTTTTCTTTTGTTGATTAATCTGAATCTTATTTTGTGGATATTGAGCCTTCAATGCTTGTAATGTTTTCCCGTACAGCACCGTACTCGGACTCCCTAAATCGAATTGCATTAAAAAAGGATGTTCTATGTTATTCAGCTTTACAGGGATTAATAAAGCAGCTTTTTCATAAAACGTACCTGCAATACTATCTTTTGCCCATTCAAAAGGAAAAATCATCTCTTGATTGTAAGGCTGATACGCACTTTTGGTCACCATTTTTCGAACCAATGTTGAGCAAGACGTTAATGAGGTCAAAACTAAAAAAAAATAATATTTATTCATATTGTTAGGTTTAGGCATCCAATTTTTTCGAAATCCGAAATCCACAATCCGCAATCCGCAATCGAATTAGTGTTGCGGTTTTAACATGCGCATGGCATCATATATAATGCGGTCAAAATGTGTTTTTTGTTCCTCTTTGCAAATCGTCCGAATCGTATAGAAATAAGTAAAAACTTCTAATTGTTTTTGACGCTGAAGGTCGCCCAACATAAATACGCCTGTCGTATCGCCGATTTTAAGATGGTTAAATAAGCGATCATGCGTCGTTCGAGAAGCATCGCTTAATGAATCCATTAAAAAGCGATGTTTTAAAAGGCGATTATCACAAATAGCGCGTTGTTGCGGGTCAAAATGGAGTTCATTCATTAAGAATTCAAGGGCTTTCGACTGTCCCCGACCCCCTTGCGGCACACGCTCCTGCCCATTGCCGAACCACAGGAATGACAATAATCCAAAATTTAAAATCAATAACCCAATCACTGCAATCGTAAGTAATTTTGTTTTTTCCATTTTTTAACCTTTTGAATTAAGATAGGTACGCGCAATGACTGCCGAAG
>JBDLWG010000522.1:0-15276 GCA_039804385.1 Bacteroidota bacterium | reverse complement strand
TTCGTTGATTCGTTGATTCGTTGCTTCGTTGATTCGTTGATTCGTTGATTCGTTGATTCGTTGATTCGTAGATTCGTTGATTCCTTGATTCGTTGATTCGTTGATTCGTTGATTCGTTTATTCGTTGATTCGTTGATTGACCATAAGCATTTTTAAAAAAAAGTTTTGCATTAAAAATGTCACAAATATAAAAATATTTTTTTCAAACAAAGCAAATATTAACATATAAAATGCTTTTTCAAATAAATATTTAGTTAAAAACTTATATTAATATTTAAATAATTGATTATTAATTATTTAGTTAATTAACTATTTATTCTATACTTTTTGCAACATGGTTTTGCGCTATAATTGGAGTATATTATGAGGCGGATTAACCAGATAATCATGGCTTTTTTGAATTTTGCATCCTTTTTGAACTCAAATTAAAAAAAATCCGCACCAATCCAAGTCAACTTTATTCCATAATATCCCAAAAATACTTGATGCAAGTAGTATCATATTACTTGTCCTACATCAGTTGGTAAACTAAACTTACGTCAAGTTTCAAACTCTATCCATTACCCACAAAATGATTGTTGGCATTAAAATAATTTTACAAAATAAAAAGGTGCGTAGCACCGCAATATTTGTAGCAAATTGGAATTAAAACCCGTGTTTGAGGTGCGTTGCACCGTAACAATCGCACCGTTTTTACAAATATTACGGTGCTACGCACCTCCGAAACGGTTTATCCATTGTTTTTCTACAAATGTTGCGGTGCTACGCACCTTTTTATTTTGTAGAATAACTTGAATACCAATAATCATTCTGTGAGCAATGGATAGAGTTTCAAACTTGACGCAAGTTATGCTCGAATTTATGTTCAACTCCTTTAGGAAAGGTATAGTTCACTGGCAACTAAAAATACAACAAAACGTTAATACAAATTATAAATACAAAATATCTGATAATTTTGCATTCGTTATTCCAGTACACATAAACATTAAAATAGACCTCACAAGACAAAAGGGGATTCCTCTTACTACTACACCCAATTTTTCAACAAAATTGTTTAAACATACTCCGTTTATGCCACTAAAAGGTTTACTCGCTTGTGCCGTCTTGGTCACAATGCCCATGAGCTGGTTATTTGGTCAATCAGATTGTCAAAATTACAAATGTGTAAGAGAACAATTTCAACAAGTTGTTCAATCCAAAGATTATCGATTTGCGCTCTCTTTGTTGGATTATGCAGAGACGTTGCGCGATAAAAATCGATTGGAAATCAATGAGTTGCGGGAACGATTGTTCGATGCGATTCATCAAGAACGCCTTAAAGCAGAGCAGGCGCGTTCCGCCGCAGAAGCAAAAATGGCTGCTACCGAACAAAAATTGTCGGTTGCGGCTCAACTCCACCAAGATTTATTGCAAAAAATCACGGATGGACAGAAAGTGCAGTTGGCAACCGAAAAAAAGCAGCGCGCTCAACAAAATGCAGCTTTATTTGCCACGTTTAAAACCCAAAATCCAACTTTGGCGGCGGGTATTGTCAAATATCAGCTCTCGCGGCATGCGGATTATTCGGCAGGTTTGCAGGAAACGCATCTGACCGATTTGTTGGGTGATAGCAAAAATCTCATTTTTAGGGTAAATTTGATGGAACATCAATCCTTTGTGACGAGTGTTGCTTTCTCGCCAGATGGTTCAAAAGTGTTAACGGCGGGCAATGATGGGATTGCGGTTGTGTGTGATGCAACGAATGGTCGAGTTTTGGCGCGGTTGATTGGGCATCAAGACCAAGTGACGGCTGCCGCTTTTTCGCCTGATGGCAGTCAGATTGTGACGGGGAGTTATGATAAATCGGTCAAAATTTGGAGTGCGCGGACAGGAACGGTCATGAATGAATGGGTTGCCCATGCTTCGTATGTAACAGCAGTGGCGTTTTCCCCTGATGGGAACAGCATTTTGACCGCAGGCAATGACAAAATGGCGTATATTTGGCAAGCGCAAACAGGGAAAATGTTGGAAAAGTTTGATAAACACCAATCTTACATCTTATCAGCCTGTTTTTCGCCCGATGGAAAATATGCCTTGACCGCAGGCTGGGACCAGACGGCGCGGCTTTGGACGGTGAAAGGGGCTTCCGAAACGAAAGTGTTGAGAGGGCATAAAGCGGGCATTTCTTGCGCAGCGTTTTCGCCTGACGGCAAACAAATTGTAACAGCAAGTTGGGACAAAACCATCAATTTGCGCCATGCTGCCAATGGGAAAATCATTCGCATCTTTCCCGAACACCAAGCCGAAATCACTTCGGTTGCGTTTTCGCCCGATGGAACGAAGTTGGTCACAGGGGCTTGGGATAAAACGGCGGCGGTTTGGGACATTGCGACAGGGCATTTATTGCAACGCTTGCAAGGACACGCGGCGGATGTTTCGTCCGTCGCTTTTTCGCCCGATGGAACGAAAATTGTCACAGGTGCTTGGGATAAAACCGCTAAAATATGGGAAATCAATGCTTTACCTGCGGTTCGGACGATTGGAAAACACACGGCTTATGTACCTTATGGTGTCTTTTCGGCAGATGGGATGAAAGTTTTGACAGGTTCTTGGGATAAATCGGCTAAAATTTGGGGGACTTCTGCGGATAATCCAACGCCCTTGATTCAAACTTTGGGGACGCAATCCAGTATTCGGGCAGTTGCTTTTTCGCCTGATGGCAATTTTGTAGCCACCGCGAGTCGGGACAAATTGGTGCAATATTGGGATGCACAAACGGGTGATCTTTTATTGACTTTGCCTGACCAAGAGGCAGTTGCGTTGGCATTTTCGCCAGATGGGAGTCAATTATTGGTGGCTTTGGAGGATAAAATCGCTCGTTTATGGGCATTACCGACTGGAAAATTGTTGCGCCAAATCGAAGGACATAGTGCAACCTTGACTAATATAACCTTTTCACATGATGGAAAATTCATTTTGACGGGTTCGGAAGACAAAACCGCCCGTTTATGGGATGCGCAAACAGGTCAAATTCGGCAAATTTTTTGGGGACATACGGATGCAGTAACGACAGTTGCTTTTTCGCCTGACGGAACCCGAATTCTCACGGGCGGGCGTGACCATGTGGTGCGTTTTTGGGAAACGGTTTCGGGCGATTTATTGGAAACATTTAAAGCGCATAATGCCCCAATTCGGTTTGTAGCGTTTTCCGCAGATGGAAAAACCGTGATTAGCAGCGATGAAAAAATGATTAAATGGCGGTTGATTCATCAAAATCCGACAGGGCAATCATGGAGTTTTGGGGTACATCAACAAGAAGATATTTTAAATTATAAATTGACTGATAATAAAATACATATTTTAACCATTAGTGATATTAAAAATATGGGTGTGCGCACGTTGTCCGAATCCATGTGTTTGGAACATGGATTGTACCAGTATTCAGCAATGGAATTGAAACAATTGGGTGTGCAAATCGAACCCGAAGATGATGTAGAAAAAGGCGGCGGAACAGCACAAAATGACCGTGTAAACCGTTTTTAAAAGATAGTATAACGGGGTGTATACTTTACGCACGATGGTTTTGCGATAGGATGGATGTACGGATTTCACGGATTCGCACCGATTGATACGGATTTCAAAAAAAATCCGTACCAATCGGTGCGAATCCGTGAAATCTGTACATCCATCCTATCGCAAAACCACCCAACGCAAAGTATATAACGTTTGGAGGGTTTGAAACCCTCCAAACGTTGTTGTCGATTAGCTACTTATTATGGAATGATTTTCAAAGGATTCAAGATGCCTTTGGGGTCAAAAACGCTTTTGATACCGCGCAATAAATTCAAACTGGTTTCATTAAACATAATATTCATATATGGTTTTTGAATCCAACCAATCCCATGTTCTCCCGACAACGTACCACCCAAATATTTAACCAAATTAAATATCTCACGAATTGATTTTGGCAAAATAAGATTCCAAGTATCATCATCCACATCGCCTCTGACAAAATTAATGTGCAGATTCCCATCGCCCGCATGCCCAAAACAAAGGACTTTTATACCTATTTTGGCAGCAATTGCCTTCGTTGCTTGATGCAATTCTGGCAAACGCGCTCTTGGCACAACCGTATCTAATTCTTTATAAATCGAACTTTTAATTGCCCGCCCAATATTGCGGCGCAATTTCCAAAGAACCTTTTTAGCAGCTTCATCATCGGCAAATAAAATTTCGCCTGCATCGAATCGTTCCAATACTTCAGCTATTTTTTCACAATCATTTTGCAACGTCATAGGGTCAAAACCATCGACTTCGATTAAAAGATGCGCTTTGACCGATTCTGGAATTTCCATAATCCTTTCGCCGAGATAATTCATCGTATATTCCAACGCATCTCGTTCCATAAATTCCAACACAGATGGCGTAATTCCTGCCTGAAATATCGCCGCAACTGCCGCGCAAGCCTTTTCCGCATCCTCAAACGGCACTAACAACACCATTGCATGCGTCGGATGCGGTATCAATTTTAAAACAATTTTAGTAACCACCGCCAACGTACCTTCACTTCCAACGACTAAATGAGTCAAATTATAACCCGTTGAATTTTTCAACGTATTCGCGCCCGTCCAAATGATTTCGCCATTGGGCAAAACAATTTCCAAATTTAAAACATAATCGCGCACAATCCCATATTTGACCGCCCGCAAACCGCCTGCATTGGTAGAAACATTGCCGCCAATCGACGAAATACCTTTACTCGCAGGGTCAGGCGGATAGTATAAACCATTGTCTTTCAACGTGTTTTGCAAAAACTCGGTAATCACACCCGGTTCGACGGTGACTTGAAAATTTTCCTTATCAATATTTAAAATTTTGTCAAAACGCTCCATCGACATCAATAAGCCGCCGCAAACGGGCAAGGCTCCGCCCGACAAACCCGTACCAGCACCGCGCACCGTGATTGGAATCCGATATTTCGTACAAATTTTGAGGATGCGACTCACTTGTTGCGTTTCGCACGGAAGCACGACGATTTCAGGGATAAAAACCAAACCTTCGGTTTTATCCTGCCCATATTTTTCGCGTAACTCTTTGTGAATCAATACATTTTCTTCGCCCAAGATGCGGCGCAATTGGACGATAACAGAGCCTTCTACCCGTTTGAAACTGGGATAATGAATATTGGTTTGCATGATATTTAAAAAATATAGGAAGCCGCTAAGGTTTTAAACAGCCCATTTTCAAATGATTTTTTCATAATTTTGATTCTTACAACAAAAGTACTAAAAATTTATCAAATAAGTGTGGCTACACGCCCTCTTTTTCTTTTCCCAAGTACAAAACAAACTTATTACTATCTTTGCGACCGCTTTGACATCAAACTACAAACAAGACAAGACAGCGGCTGACAACAGTGGCTACAATCGGACACACGGGATTATGACTTATAGTATTACCCAAATCGTTGATATACTGCATGGAACATTGCTCCATTCGACGGTATTTGAAGCGGAAATGGCGCATATCCTGTTGGATAGTCGGCGCGTCATGTTTCCGAAAAACTCGCTTTTTTTTGCCATTGTCGGCAAAAGACATAATGGACATCAATTTATGCCAGATTTGTATGCGAAAGGCGTTAGAAATTTTGTTATTTCTGAAAATGTTGCTATTCAACCTTTTACAAATGCCAATTTCATAAAAGTGGATGATTGCTTACGCGCTTTGCAACAATTAGCCATCCATCATCGCCGTCAATTTCCCGATTTACAAGTCATCGGCATCACGGGTAGCAATGGCAAAACGATGGTCAAAGAATGGCTTTTCCAACTCTTGCAACCTGATAAACAGATTGTGCGCAGTCCGAAAAGTTATAATTCGCAAATTGGGGTTGCGCTATCGGTTTTGCAGATTTCGCCCGAACATAATTTGGCAATTTTTGAGGCGGGCGTTTCCGAAAAGGGCGAAATGCAGTACCTTGAACCCATGATTCAACCGACAATTGGCATTTTTACGATGCTTGGCATGGCGCATAGTGAAGGTTTTCATTCGCCCAAAGAGAAAACGATAGAGAAATTTAAGTTATTTAAAAATTCAAAACATATTGTTTATAGTGTAGAGGCGCGTCGAACCGCACATATTGCCGAAGAAGGCGTTTTAGCGCGGGTTCAAGGGTTGCCGATGCGTGAAAAATTGACTATTTCGGAAAGTATTTTGGCGAGTTGGACTCGAAATTTGAAATTATCGGCGGATTTATACGTTCATTCCATTCAAACGATTGGTAATAAAACGCTTTTAAAAGGGAGTTTTAAAAACAATTTGATTGAAACAACCATTCCATTCACGGATAACGCATCTATTGAAAATGCCATATCTTGTTGGATGACCTTGTTGCAAATGGGTTATGCATCAACCGTGATTGCAGAACGAATGGCGCGACTCGAACCTGTTGCGATGCGTTTAGAATTAAAAGCAGGTTTGAATAACTGTTTGGTTATCAACGACTCCTACAATTCAGATTTAACTTCTTTGAATATTGCGCTGGATTTCATGGTGCAACAAGGCGCGGGACGCATTGCAAAAACATTGATTATGTCTGACATTTTGCAAAGTGGACAAGATTTGGAAAGCCTCTATCGAAAAGTGGCAGAATTGGTTTGTGAGAAAAAAATTACGCGCTTGATAGGGATTGGTTCGGACATTGTTTTGTTACAAAATTGGCTTGACCCGGCTTGTGTAAAAGCTGAATTTTACGCGACAACGCCCGAATTTTTAAAAAATATTCAAAATCGTGCCTTTCAAAATGAGGTTATTTTGCTAAAAGGTGCCCGCATTTTTGAATTTGAACGCATTGCCGACAGGCTTTCTCAAAAAACACACAAAACGGTTTTAGAGGTCAACCTCAATGCACTTTCGCATAACTTGTTGACATTCAAGAAGTTATTGGAACCCAATGTAAAAATGATGGTCATGGTCAAAGCCTCTGCGTATGGGAATGGCAGTCATGAAGTCGGTCGTTTATTGGAATACCACAAAACCGATTATTTGGCAGTCGCTTATGCGGATGAAGGGATTGACCTGCGCAATACAGGAATTAAATTGCCCATGATGGTTTTAAATCCCGAACCTGCGAGTTTTGAAGCCATGTCGCGGTACGATTTAGAACCCGAAATGTATAGCTTGCGTTTATTGAATCAATTTGTTGATTTTACGGATAAAAATGACACACAGAAAATTCACCTCAAATTCGATACAGGGATGCACCGTTTAGGTTTTTCGCCTGCTGATTTGCCTGAATTGTCTCGAATTTTGAAAAACAACCCTCAAATCCAAGTTCAATCGGTGTTTTCCCACTTGGCGGCGAGCGAAAGTCCCGCTTTTGACGCATTTACACAAGGACAATTCAAACAATTTAACGCCATGTACGAAACCTTGACGCAAGGTTGGAAAGCCAAACCATTGCGCCATATTTTAAATTCGAGTGGAATTGTCCGTTTTCCAGCAGCGCGTTTAGACATGGTTCGATTGGGGATTGGGCTGTACGGGATTGATGGCAGTCAAACGATTCAAAAAAAATTGCAATGTGTACAGACCTTAAAAGCAACGATTTCGCAAATTAAAAACATTCCTGCGGGCGATACGATTGGGTATTCGCGGCGCGGCGTTGCGGTGACGGATATGCGGATTGCAACGATTAGTATTGGATATGCGGATGGCTTGTTGCGCGGCGCGGGCAATGGAAAATTTGCTGTTTGGCTACATGGGAAACGGGCGTTGATTGTTGGCGGCGTTTGTATGGATATGTGTATGATTGATATTAGTCAAATTCCAGAAGCAAAAGAAGGCGATGAAGTCGAAATTTTTGGGACAAATGTATCGGTGAATGAATTGGCGAAAGCCTTAGATACGATTCCATATGAAATTTTTACAAATGTGTCAGAGCGAGTGAAGCGCGTTTATTTTCAAGAATAATGGACTCGTTTTGGAAAATTTTTGAATTAGGATGCTGATGATTGGAAGGATTACAAGGATTTTTTGCGTTATTCAACTGAAAAAATCCTTGCAATCCTTCAAATCATAAGCATCCTAATTCAGAACTTTGCTCAATTGATAAAACAAATTACTTCCAATTTCAATCAATTCATCAGGAAAATCATAATCGGTCGTATGTAACGCTGGGCAATTTTCACCTGAACCCAATCCAAACATCGCTCCTTTATAAACATTCGTGAACAACCCAAAATCTTCTCCAAAATCCAAAGGTTGTTCTATCTCTATGAATGACAATTGATTATGAATACTTGCTACTTTAATTTGTTCAAAAGCGTTGGTATCATTGGTATTCGATTGAAAGGATTCAAACCATGAAATTTCAAATTCCAATCCTTCTTTGGCGCAAATAGTGTTGATTTTTTGAATCATTTGTTGTTTATATTGCTCCAAAACGCGACTTTCCCAAGTCCGAATCGTATAACCAACCTCCCCAAAACCAGCCATTGTGCCATACGCTTGTTCGCCCATCTGTATATGAATGGGTGTTGCAACAAAATAATGGGGTTGCGTTTTATCGGGTTGATGCCATTGATTCATGCTTTGAATCCATTCGGCAATCGCGGTCGCAGGACAAATGCCCTGTGCAGGCACAGACGCATGACAACTTTTTCCCATAAATTTCACACAAAAACTCTCCACAGAAGGCGTAAAAACGCCTTTTTTACAAATCACTGAACCCAAAGGAAAAGAGGGCAAATTATGATAGGCAAAAACATAATCTATCGAAAATGCTTCAAAAATCTTAGAATCGATTGCTATTTGAGCCCCTGCTCCAATTTCTTCAGCAGATTGAAAAAATAACAATATTTTACCATGCGTAATCGGCTGATTCATCAATTTTTGTGCAAAAGCCAACATCGTTGCGCAATGTCCATCATGCCCACATTTATGCGAAACACCTTTTTTTATGGAACGATATTCAAATAAATTGGCTTCTTGAATAGGTAAAGCATCCAATTCGCACCGAAAAAGCAAGGTTTTTCCTGCTTTTTGCCCCCCAATTTCAGCTAAAACGCAATGTTGCGCAAATTGAGTATGAATTTTTGAAATACCCATTTGTTGAAGTTGCGCGACGATGAAAGCGGCAGTCCAAGTTTCCTGACCCGATAATTCGGGATGCGCATGCAATTGATGTCGTAACTGAATCGGGTTAAACATGATTTAATTTTTTAATTTGTAGAATAGTATCAAAACGATTGCGCTGATGGAAATTAAGTTCTTTTCGGACCAACCGAGTCATAAACGACTACTTTTTCCCATAAATGGGCGCAATCTGCCACAAATTTTAGATGAATTGGATGTTTTTGATAAATGGCTTCATCCGCCAGTGTATCAAAAAAGCATAACCACGAAATCGAATAACTCCGTTCAATGACTCCGCGATTCGTACTCGCAGGTTCGCCAATATGCGCCAACCGAATCGTCGATACTTTCGATAAGGATTCCAAACCTGCTTCTAAATCAGCTTTATCAGCTTCATTTGCTGGATTTTTCAACCAAAAATAAACATGATGAACAACCATAATTTGAATGATTTTTTAATGAATTGCAAATTTGGTCAAAAAAATGATTTTTCAATGCTTTTTTTGAAAATATTCAGGGCAACATCTAAAGAAGTGGCTCCAAAATTTGGATAAAAAGAGCGAAGCGATTAGCTTTGCAATTAGATTTTTTAAAAAAAAATAAAACCAAAATTATAATTAAAATGACTGCAACCATTCACCCAACCATGCCTAAAATCTATGCGGCGGCACAAGATTTTTTGCCTTTAAATGGCACCGACTACATCGAATTTTACGTCAGTAACGCCAAGCAAGCAGCGTATTTTTACCAAACAGCCTTTGGTTTTCAACCAGTTGCGTATGCAGGATTGGAAACAGGCTTGCGCGACCGCGAATCGTATGTCGTGCAACAAGGCAAAATTAGATTTGTCTTAACTTCGCCTTTGCAAAGCGGTACAGACATCGGAAAACACCTTGATAAACATGGCGATGCCATCAAAATCATTGCATTGTGGGTCGATGATGCCGAAAAAGCCTATCAAGAAACCATGAGCAGAGGAGCAAAATCGTATTTTGAACCCAAAATTGAATCCGATGCTTTTGGCAAAGTCAAACGGGCGGGCATTCACACGTATGGCGATACGGTACATGTTTTCGTAGAGCGCAAGGCTTACAAAGGCGCGTTTTTGCCCCATTTCAAGGCTTGGCAACCCACTTATCAACCCAAAACGACAGGTTTGAAATATGTTGACCATATAGTGGGCAATGTCGAATTAGGTAAAATGAACGAATGGATTCATTTTTATAGTCATGTGATGGGTTTTACCCAAATTATTTCTTTCGACGACAAAGATATTTCGACCGAATACACGGCTTTGATGAGCAAAGTGGTCTCGAATGGCAATGGGCGGATTAAATTTCCTATCAATGAGCCTGCTGCAGGGTTGAAAAAATCACAAATTGAAGAATATCTGGATTTTTATGAAGGCGCGGGTGTACAACATTTGGCATTGGCAACCGATACTATTATTGATACTGTAACGGCATTGAGACAGCGCGGCATTGAATTTTTGCGCGTTCCCGACACGTATTATGATGATTTATCAGCGCGAATTGGGCCTATCCAAGAAGATATTCAACAATTAAAGGCTTTGAATATCTTAGTAGATAGGGATGACGAAGGTTATTTATTACAAATTTTTACCAAGCCATTAGAACCGCGCCCAACGATTTTCTTTGAAATTATCCAACGCAGAGGAGCCACTTCTTTCGGAAAAGGCAATTTCAAAGCGTTATTTGAGTCCATTGAGCGCGAACAAGCCCTACGAGGAACATTGTAGTCGGGAAATTTATTTCCCGCGATTGGCGGGACATAAATTTCCCGACTACTAAATTGGTTATACAATCTATCTATTTGATAATCAACTCATTATAACTATGCCTATTTATCATAAATTGGGAAAAATACCACCCAAACGCCATACCCAATTCCGAAAACCTGATGGCACTTTGTATTATGAACAACTTTTTGGGACGATTGGCTTTGAAGGAATGTCCACTTTGTTGTATCAAGTGCATCGCCCGACTATGGTAAAGGCGATTTTAACGGAAACGGACCTTGCACCGCGTATTGCATTTTCCAAAAATATGAAAGCGCGTTTATTACAAGGATTTGAAATAGCACCCAAAACCGATTTTTTGGAAAGTCGAATCCCTCTTTTGGTCAATTCGGACGTACATATTGGCTTGGCTGCGCCGCAACAAACCCTAAAATCCTATTTTTACAAAAATGTGGATGCCGATGAAATGTTATTTATACATCGCGGTTCGGGTACATTGCGGACACAATTAGGCAATATTCCTTTTGAATATGGCGATTATCTCATCATTCCAAGAGGGATGATTTATCAAATAAAATTTGATACGACCGATAATCGATTGCTCTTTGCAGAATCCTTTCATCCGATTTACACGCCCAAACGGTATCGCAATTGGTTTGGTCAACTATCCGAACATGCTCCGTTTTGCGAACGCGATTATAAATTGCCCCAAGATTTAGAAACACATGATGAAAAAGGCGATTTTATTATTAAAATCAAAAAACAAGGTGTTTTATACGAAATGTTGTATCCAACCCACCCGTTTGATGTGATAGGTTGGGATGGTTACAACTATCCTTATGGTTTTTCGATTCATAATTTTGAACCCATTACAGGGCGCGTACATCAACCACCGCCTGTGCATCAGACGTTTGAAACCAAGGGATTTGTCATCTGTTCGTTTTGTCCGCGCTTGTATGATTACCATCCATTGAGCATCCCTGCGCCTTATAATCATTCCAATATAGATTCAGATGAAATGTTATATTATGTAGATGGCGATTTTATGAGTCGAAATCATATTAAACAAGGTCATATTACGTTACATCCAAGTGGGATTCCACACGGACCCGCGCCTGGCGCGTATGAACGCAGTATTGGACATACGCAAACGGCTGAATTAGCTGTGATGATAGATACTTTTAAACCACTCAGCATGACGGAATCGGCTTTGTTGATTGATGACGGTAAGTATTATCAATCATGGTTAGAATAGGACTTTACGTAAGTGTCATCAAAGTGGGGGGACTTTACGTAAGTCCCCACACTTTGATGACACTTACGTAAAGTCCCCATTTAAATTATACAATATGCTCCATTTATTAACGAATATCTTACCCAAAGAACGGGTGAAAACGCGTTTAATAGACCGTTACGCTTATGCAAGCGATGCGAGTCATTTCTATTTACTACCACAAGCGGTCGTTCAGCCGATTTCTATTGCTGAAATTCAAAATTTATTTGAATTTTCACATCTACATAACATTCATCTCACGTTTCGGGCGGGCGGCACAAGTCTCTCAGGTCAAGGTGTAACAGATGGCATTTTGGTCGATTTGAGCAATTATTGGCGGCGCGTCCTGCCTGAACAGGATGGTAAAACCGTCCGTATCGAACCTGCGGTGATTGGTGCAAATGTCAATCTGGCGTTAAAAAAGTATGGGCGCAAAATGGGTCCTGACCCTGCATCGATTACGGCTTGCATGATGGGCGGCATTTTGTCGAATAATGCGAGTGGAATGTGTTGCGGCGTGTCGCAAAATGCGTATCATACCTTGCAATCAATGACTTTCGTTTTGCCAAATGGTTCGGTTTTCAATACCGAAAAACAAGTTGATTACACGCGTTTTGAACAAGAAGTCCCTTTGATTTTCAATGGTTTGAAGGAAATGCGGGCAACCATTTTGGCAAATGTTGCCTTGACAGCGCGGATTCGCAAGAAATATCAACAAAAAAATACGGTAGGTTACGGCATCAATGCGTTTGTGGATTTTGAACATCCATTGGATATTTTGGCGCATTTGCTGATTGGGGCGGAAGGGACTTTGGCGTTTATTGCGGAAGCGGTGTTAAACACAGTGCCTGATTTGCCTCATAAAAAAACGGGTATGTTGTACTTTGAGAGTGCTGAGGCGGCTTGCAATGCAATTCCCGCGTTGATACAAACGGGTGCGGCAGCGTTGGAATTTATGGATAGGGCTTCTTTGCGGTCAGTGGAAAACATGGTGGGCGTGCCTGATTTTTTAAAAACGTTGTCACCACAAGCGTCATCGATTCTTTGCGAATTTCAAGAAACATCTGAAATGGGCGTTTTGGAAAAATATAAATGGGCGCAACCTGTTTTTGCGCAATTGCCTTTGCTATTTGAACCTAATTTTACCCAAAACGCTGCCGAACAAGCCTTGATGTGGAAGATTCGCAAAGGCATGTATCCGTCTGTAGCGGGCATGCGGGCGAAGGGAACTTCTGCTTTATTGGAGGATTTCACGTTTCCTGTGGAGCGATTGGGCGAAGCGGTGGTGGATGTGCAACGATTGTTTGAAAAACATGGTTATCAAAATGGTATCATTTTCGGACATGCCAAAGATGGGAATTTGCATTTTGTCGTATCGCAATCGTATGCGACCGAAGCGGCGATTGCTCGTTATGAGAGGTTTAATGATGAATTATTTGAATTGGTTTTAAAAAAATATGATGGTGCTTTGAAGGCAGAACACAGCACTGGGCGGGCTGTTGCGGCGTATGTAGAGGCGGAATGGGGGACGGATGCGTATCAAATCATGCGACAATTGAAACAATTAATTGACCCGACTCAGTTGTTAAATCCAGGTGTCATCTTGACGGAAGATAAATTATCCCACATTCATAACCTAAAAGTGATGCCGATTGTGGAGGAGGAAGTCGATAAATGTATTGAATGTGGTTTTTGCGAGCCGATTTGTCCGAGTCGGGATTTGACGCTGACACCGCGTCGGCGCATTGGGGTTCGACGGGCGATAAAGCGTTTGGAGGAGTCGGGCGATACGGTGACACGGGCAAATTTATTGAAAGATTATCAATTTGACGGCATGGATACGTGTGCAACCGACGGTTTGTGTGCGACGAATTGCCCTGTTGACATCAATACGGGCGATTTGGTGAAGCGATTGCGCCGTGAAAATCATAGTGCTTTTCAAAATAAAATGGCATTGCGGTTGGCGCAGAACTTTGGATTTTTGGAAAAAACAGCGCGGGTGGTGGTGCAAACAGGCTATACATTCAATGCTCTTTTTGGAAAAAATTTCATGCGGAATGCAACTACGATTGGGCGAAAAGTGATTCCAAGCCTGCCTTTATGGTCCAATCAGATTTCAAAACCACCACAATTAATTGAAAGTCAATTAGTTGAAAAAGATGATTTATCAATTGTCTATTTTTCAAGTTGTATCAGTCGGATGATGGGCGGAGCTATTTTGAATACTTTTTTATCGGTTTGCAAAAAAGCAGGCATTTCGGTACGGATGTCCAAAAAATTGCATGGAACGTGTTGTGGACAAATTTTCTCCTCAAAAGGCTTTGTCGAAGCCCATGCTTTTACCGCGAATGAAACGATTGAAAAATTGCACCTTCAATCCGAAGCGGGGAAAAGGGCGATTGTGTTAGATGTGACGAGTTGTACGCAGACGATGAAAGCGTGTAGAAATGTTTTGACGGATGAAAATAAAGCCCGTTTTGACCAATTGACGTTTTTAGATGTCATTGATTTTGCCGCCGATAGGCTTTTGCCGCGTTTGCAAGTCGTCAAACCGAAGGATACAATTGTCTTTCATCCTGTTTGCTCGGTGTATAAAATGGGTTCTATGAGCAAGTTACAGATGATTGGAAAAAAATGTGCGAAAAAAGCGGATTTTCCCGTTTTTGCAGGTTGTTGTGGGATGGGCGGCGATAAAGGTTTTTACTATCCACAATTGACACTTGCCGCAACGAAAATAGAAGCAAATGAAGTTCAAACAACGGTTTATGATGGCTATTATTCGAGTTCCAAAACCTGCGAAATGGCATTATCAGAAGCTGTAGGTAAAAATTATGAATCCATTTTGAAATTACTGGATGAGGTAAGTAATTGATTATCAATAAACTATCAAAATATAACTTATTGATAATAAATGCATTCGTATCGAATCAAGGTCGGCGAGGTTGCAACCCTATCCATTACCCACAGAATGATTATCGGTATTCAAATCATTTTACAAAATAAAAAGGTGCGTAGCACCGCAACATTTGTAGCAAAATGGAATTAAAACCCGCATTGGAGGTGCGTAGCACCGTAACATTTGTAGCAAAATGGAATTAAAACCCGCATTGGAGGTGCGTAGCACCGTAAC
>JBDLWG010000521.1:0-3208 GCA_039804385.1 Bacteroidota bacterium | reverse complement strand
GCATTTTGAAAAAGATATTTTAAATAAAATTAATAATAAAAATATTTATGTTAAAATATTTGATGTAGATTGGGATGAAGCCACTCATTTTCCAAAACCTGTGGGCGAATTAATGGGTTTCAATTCCAAAGATACGTTATTTCAACCTATCATTCCAACGATTTTTATCACGAATCGAACGTTCCTGCATACGCCCAAAACGGATTTGGATAAATTAGCAACCTTGATTTTACAACAAGTTGATTTAAAATTAGCTAAAACTACTTTTCAAGAAATTCAATTTGATTGTGATTGGAACGAAAGTTCAAAAAACAATTATTTTGAATTTTTGAAAATTATTAAAATAAAATTATTAAAAAACATACAATTATCGGCTACTATCAGATTACACCAAATTAAATTTTATGAAAAAACAGGTGTTCCGCCTGTTGATAAAGGGATGTTGATGTGTTATAACGTCTCCGATTTGGACGCACCCGAATCCGTAAACTCCGTTTCCGAACCTGCTGCCCTCAAAAGTTACCTCAAAAATGCTCGAAACTATCCTTTAACATTGGATGTTGCCTTGCCGATTTTTGCTTGGGGCGTTGTTTTGCGCAATGCACAGGTGGTCAAATTAATACATCCATTGCGCACAGATGATGCAGATTTAAATAATAATACTGTTTTTTTGAAAAAAAACAATCATTATTTTGAAGTTTTGCAAAATACCTATTTTAAAGGACATTATTTGTACAAAGATGATGTCATTCGCGTCGAAGCCGTCCCGCTTGAAACGCTCCGTGAAACCACTAAACTATTAAAACCGTTATTGGAAAACAAGCGTCAAGATACCTTGACAGTTGCTTTTTTTCATTTAGATTCAACGAACCTCAAAGCCTATCGTTATGAAGATTTACAAAATATTTTGTTTGATTTGCGTTAAAACGCTGTTGATAACACGCGCAAATGCCGTCACACCGCCTTCTTGCATGAGTGACCCAACAGATACGACGCGCTGGTACTCTTTCGTATCGCAGCATATCATCAACATTCCATCTGATATGCGTTCCTATCTGATGGATACGCGGAAATTGGCGGATTATTACGAATCCCAAATGTACCGTCAGGAGGTGGATAATATTGACGAGTGGCGCGGGCGATTTTGCTCCATTCCAGATACGGCGGCGATTCGATATATCGTCTATGCGGCGGGAGTGGATGAGTTGGAAGATTTACATCAAGCCGTTTCGAGTAAAAATCCAGATATTTCGTATCGATTGGAAGGCAATCGGTTTGCGCAAGTCTTGAAAGAAAATCGTTGTATCGAAACCATTGATTATCTGCTGTTTGCGAAAGCCTGTGAACCGCATGTCTTGGCGCAACCGAATTGGGGCAATCGGCAAACCCGCGATTTTGCAGCTATGGCAGCCTTGATTAAACGCGGGCGCGAAGAATTTCGAGTCACGAAATCGGTTTTTATCAAGCATCGATATGCGTATCAGATGATTCGATTGGCACATTATGCGAAAGATTATGCCTCCGTTTTGGCATTGTGCGAGGAATTGATGCCGAAATTGGAACGGATTCAGAGCATTATCAACTATTGGATTATTGGTCACAAAGCGGGTGCGCTGTTGCAAACAGGCAAACGGGCAGAAGCGGCGTATCACTATTCCTTAGTTTTTCGGCATTGTCCGAGCAAACGCGAATCGGCGTATCGGAGTTTCGACATTCGGACGGCTGAAGAATGGAAAAATTGCCTCAATTTGTGTCAAAATAATGAACAAAGAGCTACTTTATACGGCATTCGGGCAGCTTCTCCTGCAAGTCGGAGTTTGGAGGATATGAAATCTTTGTATCAACTCGAACCCAAAAGTAGTACGTTGGAATTGCTATTGTTGCGAGAAACAGCGAAGTTAGAGAAAATTTTATTGGGCAAAGACTTTCGCGCACCACGTTATCCACAACCTGCTCGCGAAAAAGCCGCACAATATTTGTTAGACTTTCGAGATTTCGTACATCAATGCAGTCAAGAAGGCACTGTAAAAAACCCTGTTTTATGGCAAATTGCGGAAGGATATTTAACGGTTTTGGCAGGTGATTATTATCATGCGCGGGTTTTGTTTGAAAAAGCGCGTCCTTTGGTGACGGATGGATTGGTTTTGGAACAATTGGAAACGTTTGATATGGCGGCGCGCATCGGTTTGATGACCTTGCCGAAAGATGTGGAAGGGAATAAAGCTTGGCAGGAAATCCGAACTTCACCGTATTACAATGCACATACCGCATTTGAACGCTTTTTTCGAGAAAAAGCAGGGAATTTATACCGTAAAGCGGGTATGAAAGGCATGTCTTATTTTTGTGATTACGGATTGGAAGATTTAGCATTGAACCCACAAGCAGAATTAGTAGATGATATGTTAGCGGTTTGCAAAAAGCCTAATATGTCCTCTTTTGAACGCGAATTGGTTTTGGAAACGCAGCGTCAAAACATTGAACAAGACCTTTTGGACATCAAAGGCACTGATTTTTTGAGAAAATATCAATTGGAAGCGGCATTACAATGTTTTCAGCAAATACCACCTGCGAGTTTGAAAGAAGTGATGTTTAATCCATTTACGGAACGTATTAAAGATTGTGTACGATGTTCCGTAGCGGATTCGGTGTTATACGATAAGGCGCAATTGATACAAAAAATTTTAGATTTGGAATTTCAAGCCCGCGCCGCACCTGATGAAGCGGCAAAACAGTATTATTTAATTGGTTTGGCATATTATAATATGAGTTATTTTGGACATTCGTATAAAGCGATGGATTTTTATCGAAGTGGCGCATCTTGGAATTGGATCCATTTAGGAAAAGATGTTTTTGAAAAAAGAGGCAGACCGAATGGCAATCATGAAAATTTGGATTTGAGTCAAGCATTGAAATATTTTGAAATGGCACGGAAAGCAACGCGAGACCCTGAATTAGGGGCAAAAGCAGCGTTTTGGGCTGCAAAATGCGATTTAGTTTCTTTTTATCGCTCGCCCGATAATCAATATCGAATTGGTTCAAGGATGGTTCCCAAAATTTCATCAAAGTATTTGCGTTATTATGATTTATTAAATTCTGGTTATTACAATAAAACAGCTTTTTATACGGAAGTAGTACAGGAATGTAAATTTTTTGCGTATTATGCAAGGCGATAAAAGCCAAAGGGTAGTCGGGATATTTAGTTTCCGCG
>JBDLWG010000520.1:0-12323 GCA_039804385.1 Bacteroidota bacterium | reverse complement strand
GCATCAACCGTATTCCAAGAAGGCAATAAGATATCGCCTTGTGTATTCCCTTGCTCAATCCAAGTTTTATCCGTCCAGCGATACGCTAACGAGAAACCAAGTAATTTAGTCACTTTTGGATTGCTTAACGTAATATTATATCGATTTTCTGGCGAAATAAAGAAGTTTCTTTGGACACGGGATACTTCCAAATTACTCATTTTGCGTTTTACAATATCCACTCCGAAAGCATCTTTCAACGTATTGCCTGCGGCATCTTTCAACGTAATCGTACCAATTTGATTGGCAAAGTTCGCAGCCAAATTGTAACCACCGCCTAAAACAGCTTCTACACCAACTCCAAAACCATTGACATAAATTTCATTGAAATTATTGAAATTGACTTGGTACGTCACATAATTGGCTGCATTTTTAAAACCAACTAAGGGCGCACCAGCTGTTCTCAATTGTTGATAATTTTGTGTAGCGATAAAATCGTTGTAGGTACTTTGGTAATAAAACGCATCTACGTATAAAAATTTGCCAATCGTTCCTTTATAACCTAATTCCCACGTTTTGATTTTTTCCGTTTTGAAATTATCAGGCGCAGGTACGTATTTCACTAATAAAGATTCATTATTCGTTGCAGATGCCGCAAATGCCGCAACAGACGCTTGCGTATAAGCAGGATTGTTGTACAAATTCGCTGCTTCTACAGCCGATTGTGAACCGCCGACTTCTCCAATTTTACCGTCCGCTAACAACTGATTCGGGCTCGGATTCCGAAACGCGGATTGCCAAGAAGCCCGAATGTTATGCTCGCCGAAAGTCACAACACCCGATACACGCGGCGTGAAACCACCTTTGAAATATTGATTTTTGTCATAACGAACCGCAACCGTAGGTTTGATAAAGATATTTTCATCTAATGCCAACGTATAAGTACCTTGCATATACCAACCATATTCCGCAATTGTAAATTCATCGCCCGTCCGTGTTACAGGGAAAATCGTGCCTTTGGTCAACATCGAATATTGTCTGAAACTCGCGCCTGTCACCAAATCAAGCTCTTTTGGAACCCATTTTTTGAAATTATACATCCCTTCTGCATGACGCATCGAAGAATTGTCTAATAATCGAACGCCTCTAAAACGAGTACTTTTGCCTGTTGGGCCATTGATGAAATCGGTATTTAACGTCGAAGACAATTCTTTCCACAAACTATTGAATCCTGCTGAACCTGGTGCTAAACGGTTATTATCCGCCACCGCCCGCGCTGTGGCAATATTCGGACTCGTATTATACGCCGTAGAAAACGAAGAAGCCCAATTTGACATCGCATTCGGAGCTGCCAAAGTCGAACCTGCCGAATCTAACATACTTCTTGCCAACGCACCCATTGAAAAACCTTCGGCTTGCTGCGTTGTTTGGTAAACGCGCACGAAAAATTCGTCTCCACGAAGTTCCGCTTTGATTTGATTGCGGAGATAATCGGGATAATATTCGCGGAAACCTGCCGTCCGAGCAAAATTACCATTCCCAAAATACCAACCCACACTTGCTTCTAAATTTTGATTAATCTTGTAATGCAAGGCTGCATTTGCCCGATAACTGAAAACTTTACCTTTATCGCCCGTCAAATCATACTCTTTGTAGCCAGAACGCGTCACACGCTTGCCTGCAAGTGCTGTCACAGGATGTGTTGTCGGATAATCGAACAAACCAACATTCGATACATCATCTCCATAGATATTTACGCCATCATATTCAAAATTACTATCTTTGTTATGATTCGGCGTGTAACCTAATGCAACCGTTTTAGCAGCATTATCAACGACGAAAAAATTTCTACGATTTCGCGTCATACGGTCATTATAATCGTCTGCAATGAAATCTGTACCGTTAATCGCTTGTAAATTGACTTTAAATGCCAAATTTTCACTCAAACTCGTGGCATAACGTACCGCAACATCCGTATAAGGTTGTGCTTTGATATCGGTTTTGCCGACATTATTGACCCCGACTTTGACTTGCGCGCTCAACCCTTGATAATCAAAAGGCGATTTGGTACGCGTCAACATCAAACCTTGCAAAGCATCCGGTCCGTACAACGCAGAAGCCGCACCCGGCAACAACTCAATGTTGTCAATATCCAAATCGGAAACGCCCGCTACCGAACCAAAGCCAAAGCCAAGTCCCGGAGAACGGTTATCCATTCCATCTGTCAATTGAACGAAACGATTGTTGTTATTTGCACCGAAACCGCGCATGTTCACCGACCGAAACGTTAAACTTTGAGATAATAAGTCAACCCCTTTCAAGCCTTGCAACGTCGTGTACGTGTCAAACGCACCGAGTTGTTGGAGTTGTTTTCCAAAAATTTTCTCAATCGTTACAGGAGTGCGCACCAATTTTTCTTCAATGCGATTCCCCGTCACAGAGGCTTCCGACATCAAAGTTACGCCTTCTTTGAGGGCAATGCTGTGTGGACCCGCATCTTTAATCTCCATTTCGAGGCTCTGATAGCCAACACTGCTGACTTTCAAAGTAACAGGCAAGCTCGTCACTTTGAGTGAAAATTTGCCTTCACCATCTGTAATCGTGCCTGCAATCGTCCCTTTGATGATAATCGTGGTTCCCGGTATCGGTTCCTTGTTAAGTTCATCAGTGACCGTTCCTGTAACGGTCGTTTGCGCAAAAGTCGTTGTCGCCATGCCCAATAAAAGCAGGAGTAAGGCGAAACATGAATTGGGTTTCATCATACAAATTTAAGTTAATTTTAATATTAATTCGGATAGACAATATTTTAGCCAAGTTTTGTTATTTTTGCTTTTGGAATGCAAAAGTTTCCTACGTTTCCAAAGATGCGTATCCAAAGCATCAAAGGTTTACAAAAAAACAGAAATTGCCAAATTTTTTAACAAATTTATTTTTTAATTATTTAAAAAAACATATGACACCTGTTATAAATCAACATTTAGCTCGAGACCCCCAATTAGCGGCGATTTTGCCTACCTTGACTTTGCCTATTTTGGAAACGAGCAATGATATTTATTTCGCCTTGCTCGAAGCGGTGGTTTCGCAACAATTGTCGGTCAAAGCGGCGGATACGATTTTTAAACGATTTTTAAATTTATTTGAAAACCAAAACCCAATGCCTGAACGGATTTTAAACCAATCCATTGAAACCTTGCGCGGTTGTGGGCTTTCAGGGCAGAAAGCAGGTTATTTACAAAATATTGCTACTTTTTGGTTGCGCCCCGATGTGCAAGAGCGTGATTGGTTATCCATTAATAATGAATTGATTATCAAAGAGTTAACCATGATTAAAGGTGTTGGAGTATGGACTGTGGAAATGATTTTAATGTTTAAATTAGGGCGTTTGGACGTTTTTCCTATAGCCGATTTGGTCATTCAACAAAGGATGATTCGTTTGTATGGATTGGAATCCAAAGGCAAGCTATTGAAAAAAGAATTAACGGATATTGCGGCGGTTTGGCAGCCGTATCGGAGTGTGGCGTGTCGCTATTTGTGGCAGTGGAAGGATAAGTAGTTGAAGTTAAAAAATCGACTCAAAAGAATGCGGGCTAAAAGGTTGATTATCAAGGTAGTATAACGTTTGGAGGGTTTCAAACCCTCCAAACGTTGTTGTCCAAATGGTGTTGTCGATTTTCTCAGTACATGACAAAAAGGAAATTGGGGATGATGGATGTACGGATTTCACGGATTTGGAGTTCTAAATCCGTGAAAATCCGTGAAATCCGTGAAATCCGTGAAATCCGTACATCCATCACCCACATTTCCTTTTTGTCATGTACTGAGGTCGATTTTAAAAAAAAATTTGCCACTTCTATAAGTTTTTCTATAAACCTTTTTGATAAATCGAAAATGCTTCAAATTGTTTGATTTTCAAAAAGTGATGATCCTTGTACGTGATTTGTGGTGCTTGACTAACCGCAATAATGTAACGAATACGCTCAGGCGCGGCTTGATTTTGAGCTTTTGCAGAAGCATTGTTAACGTTCAAATGCGGCAATGCGTATGGTTTATCCGCTTTAAAAATGTCATAATAGAAAGGATATTCCCATGAACTATTGTCAATTATCAACCCAATCGTACTTGGATCTTGTTGTTTGATGAAAGTACGCACTTGTCGATAATCTTCCGAAAGAGAGGGTCTTGAACCAAAATATTTTTGAAAACGGGTGGCATTCCAATGAACATTATTCGTAAAACGATTGGTAATGAAGGGTTTACAAGTATTGAAAATAATAACTAATCCTGCATAACTAACCGTAATTAGGGCGGCAATCAGGTATAATCGCTTGCGCAAAGCATTTTCCGCACTCCATTTGCTGAGGCAAAATCCAACAGGCAAAGCAAAAAAGGCAAACATCGGAATTTGTAGGCGCGTTATCCAAGGTTGCCATTTGAGCACGATGGAAAAAAGGAAATACGTTAAGATTGGAAATAAGAGTAGCCAAAAGGCGCGGCTCCGAATCGGTACACACCATAGAAACCAACCTATTGTACCGATTATCCAGAAAATTTGAAAAAAATTGGAAGCGGTATCTTCATCATGTACCCATTTGCGCAAACGGAACGCGATTTGTTCCCAATTATTAGCAGGTTCGTCGATTCTTTCGCCCAATACTTGATGCAATTTTACCATCCCCTGATTTGTCCAAGTACTGATTGGGTGAATGCCTAAATGAACACTTGCATTCTTAACTAATTGTAAAACAATGACTTGTATATTTAATTTTTCATTGAAAAAAGGGTCAGTCGATTTGCCTAATAAATCTTTGGTTAATTCGTAATTTCGATAAAAGTAGCCTGCATTGATGCTTACAAATAAACTTGCCATGATTAAAAGGGGGATTATCAATCGCATAGAACGCGCTTGTATCATTTGTTTTAACCATACGAATCCCATGATTCCAAAAAGGGGTAGCAAAAAAATATAAGCCGTTCCTTTGCTCAAACAGGCTAAACCGGTACTCATGCCCATCCAAATAAAAGGGTTAATACTTTGATTTTCAATGGATTGCAATGCAAATACCAATACACTCAATAGAAAAAAAGTAACGATAATATCATTTTGCGTCGAAACGGCTTCCAAAATCGATTCTGGATTGGTCAACCAAAAACCAATCGCTCCATAGTGGGCAAGGCGCGAAAAACCAAAACGACTGCCTATCGCTACCAAACAAGGGACGATTGCCAAATAATAAATTAATTGGAGGGCATTAAACCAAATATCCGATTGGCTTAATAAACCCATTTGCGCCATAAAGCTACTGGAAAAATAGGGTTGATAGATTTGTCGGTAGATGTGCGTCGGATAATATTCAATCGTTTGCTGCGCTACCCAATGCGGGATTCTGCCTATATGATAAGCCATGGCATCCCAATTATTCGGTGGATAGAGGAGGCTTTGAAATAATAAAACCAAACTTAAACTTGAAATTGAAACTAAAAACCATTTATTGTTTTTTGAAATCGTTTTTATTTCAAAAAAAACTTGGTTGATATTTAAATGCTTTTTTTGAAAATAAATCCAACTACCTAACAGCGCGATGCAGCTTGTCCAAAAAACAATTAAAGTATTTCGGTTGAAATGATGAAAATAACTGCTGCTTTCTGTGGAAACAACGACTAAAAGACTTATCAAAAGGGTGGTCTTGATAAGGCTTAGAATGATTTCGTTTTTTTGATGGATTGCAATGAAAATCAATGCATAACAAATGAATAATAAAGATATTGCCATTTCAAAAAAAAATTATCGATTGGTTCTTTGTAACACATTTTGTGTTAAAAATAAAAAGAAAAATATCACGCTTAAAAAATAAACCATATCTGCCAAATCCATAATCCCGCGACTAATGCTCTGATAATGGTAATCTAAACCCAACATTTGCACTAAATCATCGCCCGCACCGAAAAAAATGGGTAGTTTTGACAAAAATAAGAAGCCATAATGCACCATAAAGCATAAAAACATTGCCAATAAAAAAGCAATAATTTGATTATTCGTCAACGCAGAGGCAAAAATGCCTATCGCCGCAAACACGCCGCCCAACATCGCCAATCCAATGTAACTGCCCAAAATCGCTCCCGAATCCAAATTGCCTTTTGGCGAACCCAATTGATAAATCGTACCATAGTATAAAACGGTCGGAATCAACGCGATAACCACTAATAACCAAGCCGATAGATATTTGCCTAAAATTAATTCATAATCACGCAAAGGGCGCGTGAGCAATAATTCGAGCGTTCCCGTTTGCTTTTCCTCCGCGAAAGAACGCATCGTGACCGCAGGTATCAAGAACAAAAAAACCGCAGGTGCGATTTCAAATAAAGAATCCAGCGTTGCAAATTGATAGTTTAAAAGGCTGTAATCGGGGAAAACCCAGAGCATCAACCCCGTTATCAATAAGAAAACGCCTATCACGACATAGCCCGTCAGAGAGCCGAAAAACGATTGTATTTCTTTTTTTAAAATGCTTACCATATTTGTAATTTATTGATTTTCAACGGTATGTAAACGAATGACGCGTACCGTTTCAATCCGCGTATCGCTCACCAATTCGGGAATAAATCGGAATCCTTCTAATTCAATCGGCACACCTTGTGTTGGAATCGCAGTTACGACATTCACCAAATAGCCCGAAAGCGTATGATATTCGCTTTTCGGGAGGCGAAGCGCGGGATACATTTCATTTAAATAATCCATTTCCAAACGACCTGAAAAGATATATTCATTATCACTAATTTTGGTTTCGACAAATTCTTCATGGTCATGTTCATCCTCAATGTCGCCAAAAATTTGTTCCAAAACGTCTTCTAAGGTCACAATCCCAGTTGTACCGCCAAATTCGTCCACCACACAGAGGATATTCGTCTTCGATTGCACCAATTTTTCCAATAAATCCATTACGCGCATCACTTCAGGCACGACTTCCATCTCCATAATCAAGGGTTCGACCAATTGCGGCGCTTTCAACATCTGTTGATGATGCACATATCCCAAAATATCATCAATATCATGGTTGCGCACCACAATCACCCGCGAAAGATTGGTTTCGCGGAAAATCCGACGCAATTCTTGCACACCGTCTGTGATGTCCATGTAAATCATTTCGGCTCTCGGAACCATACAATGTTTCACTTTGACGTTGCGCAATTGCAATGTTTTTTGAAACAAATCGGTATCGACTTCTTCGTCTTGCTTCGTATTTTTAAAATTAGTATTTACAAAGTGTTCTAAATCACCGCGGGTGAACACATTTTCATCAGGCACATGACTCGTTTTAAAAAAGATTCTCAAAAGAAAACCTGCCATTTTCGTAATGAACCAAGTGGGAACCGCCAATACAAATTGGAAAAAACGAATCGGATAAGCCAAATTGAATAGAATCCTATCTGCATACATTTTGAAAATGGTTTTCGGCAAATATTCGGCTACTATCAAAATCACAAGCGTAATTAAAACCGTCGTTACAAGCGATAATAAAATTTCATTATGTATAAAATGCTCTAAATGAGGTTTTAATAAATCCGAAACCAAGATGGTGAAAATGATTAAAGCAATATTGTGTCCGACCAACATCGCGCCCAAAAATCGGGCAGGGCTTTCGTAAAAGTAGGCTAAAATATGCCCCGTTCCAGAATTGCGTTTTCGTTTCAATTCGACTAACAATTTATTGGCGGAGATGTAGGCAATTTCCGTCCCTGAGAAGAAGGCGGTGAAAAAAAAAGCAGCTAATATCGTGTAGAGCATGATTGCAAAAAAAATTGGGTATAATTGGTAAACTGCAAAGTTACTCCGAAAATCGAAAGTACGAAATTATTTTGCACTAAAAAAAATATTGATATGCGATAAAAAAATATTTTTATTTATCGAAATACCGTATTTTTGAGGACTTAACAAGTCTTAATTTTGAACTTGAATTGGTTGGATGGATTAGATTCGCTGGATTTTTTGATAAAAAAATCCAGCGAATCCAATCCATCTAACGAATCCAAGTTTCCGTTATCATATTAAAAAATAAAATAATTATGTTTACAGAAACCTTTGGTTTTAAATCATTTAGCATCGAACATGGGATTTGTTTTTTGCTGACGCTGTTTGTATTGATTGCTTGTGTGTTGGTAGGGCGGCGACAGTCATTTACAACTGCGTACCGATTGGGTTTGAGCCTTGCTTGGGCGGCTTGTGGTTTTCAGACCGTTTGGATGTTGCACAAGGGGGCGAATGGTACGTTTTCTATCCAAGAAAATTTCCCTTTGCACCTTTGCAATGTATGTTCCTTGTTGTCTCCTTTTTTAGTGATGCCCTTGCGTAAAGGCGTTACGCTGCCGTTTGAAATCCTCTATTACTGGGTTTTGACAGGTACTTTGCAAGGCATATTAACTCCTGATATGGATTTTGCCTTCCCATACATCGGTTATGTAAAATATTGGGTGACGCATTCGGGGTTGGTCATTTTGGTACTGTATGGGGTGTTGGTTTTGCAAGTGCGCCCGAGTTGGAACGGCGTGAAAATGGCTTTTTTAGCGATACAGGTTTGGGCATGTATTGCGTTGATTTTCAACTATTTAACAGGCTCCAATTATGGTTATTTGATGCATAAACCGTCCAATGGTTCTTTATTTGACTACTGTGGAGACCATTATATTTTGGTGGCGCAAGTGGCTTTTTGGTGTTTATTTTGTTTATTTTGGCTACCCTTTCGCTCTGCAAAGCAACCTACTGTTATTTGAATCAAGCATAACTTGACGCAAGTTTAAAACTTGACGCAAGTTTATTTCACAAATGGCGTAGTGTTCCCACAAATAAGGTTTGTGGGAAAAGAAAAACTTCCAGAGAGATGAAAATTTAAAAAAAGTGATTTTTTTGCAAAAAAAATCACTTTTTTTAAATTTTCATCTCTCTACCCCCTTCTGACGGCGTGACCTTTCCCACAAACCTTATTTGTGACAACAGTAGTAGATTTATATTTGTTAAAAAAAAGCTAAAATGAAATATTTTTTTTTAAAATGTTTGGTTGATAAAAAGAATCCTTTTAAATTTACATCTTGAATTTTTAATTGTATTTTGTAATAAAAAAACCTTAGTTTTTTATGAAAAAACTTTACATTACGATTGCTGCGGCATTGAGCATGCAGTTCGCACAAGCACAAAGTGCTGTGTTTGCTTGTAAAAAAGCGGATGGCGAAATCAATATCGTCTTTTCTTTGAAGAAAAACTGTACAGCAACACCTGCGGGCAGCCGTGACTCACTCGGCAAACGCGATTCGATTGGTTTCCACTCTGGCGCGAATGGTTGGAGTGCAGGCAAAGATTGGAATGCGGCAGGTGCGGTACAAGGCAAACGGAGGTTGGCAAATCGGGCGGATTCTACGTTTCATGTTAGAATTGCGAATCCTGTGACTTATTACGGATTGGCTGCGGGTACGGCGGTCACAGACATTCAATTCGTGCTCAATGACGGGCCTGTAAAACCTGCTGCGCCATGGGGTTCCGAAGGAAAAGAGCAAGATGCGACCACTTCTTGCAAAAACTTTTTAATCACAATTGCGTCTTTGCCGACTTGCGTAGCGAGTGCGCAAGATGTGCGGGCGGATGTCGGTATGGTGATTGCGCCGAATCCAGGACAATCTTCGACGACTGTTTTCATCAACAATCCTAAAAATGAGCGTTTCTCGTTGTTGTTGACAGATGCGACAGGTCGTTTGGTGCGTCAAGAAAGCGTTACAGGCGCGAGTGTTGAGTTGAATAATTTGAGTGCAGGCTTGTACTTTGTGATTTTGCGCGACACGGAAGGTCGTTTTAGTACTGAAAAAGTCATTATGGAGTAAACGGAGTCGTAGGGAAATTTATTTCCCGCTAAGGGAGTGGTTCGCGGGAAATAAATTTCTTGATGACTGCACCTGTGGTACTCCTTTTAAAAGCCTCTACATCCGATAGGTTTGTAGAGGCTTTTTTATTGATAACCAATAAGTTATGCCAAACACAAATCGGTTCAATACCCTATCAAGCGGGGCGGTTTGATGCACTCTTTTTTTCAATTACCGATGAGTTTGCAACACCCCTTTCGGGCAGAATTGTTTCAAGACCGGTTTAAAAAAGGACATGAATTGCTCAATCGGGATAATTTACACTTCGCGCCGTATCTGTTAACGACCTCGGTTGATGAAAGAATATACAATTGTCTTGGTCCATTTATTGGATCAAGTTGGAAACTTGCAGCACTTTTTTATAAAAAAGCATTTGTTCTGTAAAAAGTTAATTTTCAATGTATTATAACGTTTGGAGGGTTTCAAACCCTCCAAACGTTGTTGTCGATTATTGAACAAGGGTCTCTTTATTTTAAGATTTGTCCTTATGGTAAAATGCACGCCATTTCCTTTTACTCGTGCAACCAACTTGAAAATGGTTACATTTTTAATGGCACGCAATTCCAAACGAATCATTTTGGATTGAGACGCATGAGTGAGAACACGGATGAAGCCAATTATTGGGCTTGCCTCCGTCCATTCGTTCTATTGCGGCAATCGATGTGGGCTATGATTTAGTCGATTTGCGGATTGCGGCGAGTTTGGTGGTCTATGATTTGGAAACCAAGCAAATTGTTTTAACGAAAACCAATCAAGCCGATATCCAATTGCCGCATTATTGTAATGATTTATTCCCACATACGGATTTGGAGGTTGTAAAACCATTGTTGGAGGGTTTGCCGATGCGTCCTGATATGGTGATTTGTAATGCCCAAGGTTTGGCACATCCGCGCCGATTGGGTTTAGCCTGTTATATTGGGGTGGCATTTGGGTTGCCTACCTTCGGGTGTACGCGTGACCGAGTGGTAGGCGGTTATGAACCAAAAGCGTTGAAAGCCAAAGTAGGCTCCCGCGTTCCAATGATATCCTAATTTTCCAAAGCGGAAATTGCTGAAATCGTTATGCTAAATAAATTTAAAAATTGATAATCAATTTATTATAAATTAAGATAGAAATGAATATAAAAAATACGGTATTCCATTTGTGGGCAGAAAAAGAGGCTTTGCATCCAAATGATCCATGTAGCATAGATTATGGCTATGTTATGGTTGAACTTTTGGTGGTGGATAAACAAGCGACAATGGCTTTTATTCCAATGATTACAGACCCTGATTTACTATGTTACCTTACCTATGAGTTCTATTACATAATAGATACTTTTAAATGCCGAAAATTAGCCGCGATTTGGAAACAGCAAATAATGGTTTTCAAATCGCACTTTGCTTTTGATAGGATGATGGAAAATTATAAAGAAGGCATCACAGCATTGAATTGGTCTTTTGATTATCGCTTTTTGCGTATACATAACCGGGCGTTATGGACATTTCTGAACCAAATGGAGTATAATCACCCTTCATCTGCTTTGTATCGGGAGATGGTGGGCGCGATTTTGGCTCTTTGCAAGCGTGCAACAGCAGATATGCTTCCAGAAATTATATTTGATTTTCACATGAAAGAAATTACAATACATATTGTCTATGTAACAGAACGACTTAAAAATATTCAATTATTGAAAATTTGGAAACAACAGATTGACCGATTTCAAAGTAGTGTTTATTATTGGGAGATGATAGGCAATTATCAATTGGCTCAACAACTATTACCCCAATATTATAGGGTTAAAAACGATTTTAAAATGCAGATTCGACCCAAAATCATGCTATCTCCTGACATGTTTGATGAAATGTTGCAAGTAGATGGCTGTTTTGACAGTGACAATAAAATTTTAATGCAATACCAAATAACAGTTTCACCGCCGTTAAATGATGTTGATGCAACAGCTATTCAGCAGCGTTTTTTGAATCATTTTAAATGGTTAGAGCCGATTCGGGGCGATGCTTGGCATTGCGGATTGACGTATATATGTTGTTGGGAATCGGGAAAACCAATAAAAACGTTTGTGGAAACAGCTTCTTTTTTGTTGGATGAGCAAGAAAATCATGCAATAATCTGGTTGAGTTTTCGGGTGAATGTTTTTGCGATAGAGTATGATGAGGAAATGATTGTGACAGGGGAGTTGTTACCTGCTGAAATGGCGCAGCACAATCAGCAGCGATTCAATAATAGTTTAGAATCCATTGGACGAGACGATTTTTTTAAATTAGAATCCATCAGCGCGGGCACATTTGTAGGACAATTGAACGAAAAAGGTTTTATCACACCGTAGTCGGTAAAGTTATTTCCCGCGATTCGCTGGAAATAAATTTTCCGACTACAGTGTGATAAAACCACACCAAAGGGGCAAACTTTTTACAGATTGCCCCCGTTTTTTTCGTTGGGTG
>JBDLWG010000519.1:0-3698 GCA_039804385.1 Bacteroidota bacterium | reverse complement strand
ACCTTGAAAATCAACAAATGGTTTTCAAACCGAATTCCGAAACTCAAATTGGGATTGCATTTTATACGTCTAAAAACCAACAAAAAACCTTAAACCAATTGCAAGCACGGTTGGGCGAATTACCCATTTAGGTGCGTCTGTCCGAATCCTTTGTTTGGATTACATATGACGAAGAACGGTTAGCAGGCTATGAATTCAAAACAAACGACTCTAAAAAAGAAGTCAAAAAAGTAGCTAAAACGGATAAGGAAGGTCGAAAAACCTTGTTTCAACAGTATTTGGCAGAACAAAAAGGTCGAAAATTAGCGAATAAACAAGCGAATCGTTCTTTAGCGGTGGATTTAAACCCCGAATACATTGGATTTAGTGTCGTAGAGACGCAAGCAGACCAATCCCTCAAGGTGCTTCATAAAGGCGTTTTGGATTGCTCCCGTTTAAATACTCGAATGGGTTTAAGTTCGACCGACCCCGACCAAGTCGCGCAAAATCACAAACGTCGCTTTGAATTGTGCGAGCTTTGGAAATACCTTTTTAAGTTAGCAACTCATTATAAAGTGGCGACGTTTGTGAGCGAGGATTTGGTCTTTAAGCCCGAAAACAATAATGCCTCGAGTGCCGAAGCGAATCGAAAAACGAAAAATCTGTGGCATCGGGGTTTAACCCGAAACTTAATTCAAAAATATTGCAATACTTTAGGGATTGAAAACGTGGCGGTTCTCGCTGCTTATAGTTCCTTTGTAGGCAATATTCAACACCCCGATTTTGACCCCATTAGTGCCAGCCTTGAAATTGCACGGCGGGGCATTGTCAAATATACCAAAGGCAGTTCGATTTTTCCACCCCTCACGAGTCAGGACTTGGACACTATGTACCAGCACGGTTTAGATGTTCCCAGAGATTCAGTTGTGACGTGGAAACAAGCGTTCGGACTCTTTGCGGCTTCGGGATTGAGATACCGAAGGGCGTTGGATCCAACCACCGTCTTAGACAATTACCTCTTTTCATATAAAAGTTGTATCAAAGTGTACAAAGTTGTATGAAAAGACGTGCTTTTGTTATCTTAACACTCTTATTTTGTGCTTCTTTCGCAAGCCTTCATGCACAAACAGAGCTTAAAATTAATCCACTTGGATTAATATTTTCTAGTCCTAATTTATCAGCAGAGTTTGCTGCCAAAGACAATGTAGGCATAGAAGCCATCGTAGGTGCTTCTTGGTACACGCTCACGGTAATTGAAAAGTATAAATCCTTTGGTGCCAATGCAGGGGTACTTGGAAAATACTACTTCAACCCAGAGACAACTATCGACAAATTCTATGCAGGTATTTATCTGCGCGGCGGTAGCAATAAGTTTACCAGTGAAGTAACGAGCGCTAATTCGTTTTCTCGTTCTTTTTTTGCAGGCGGTTTTGCCATAGGACAAAAATGGGTTTCGCGCAATAATATTGTGTTTGAACTCGGTACGGGCATTGGAAGAAACATCGTTAGTAAAGTAACGAGTGGAACAGGAACGGTTAATTTAGCCGCCGTTCCGCTACTTAATATTGATTTCTTTCTCCGTTTGGATGTCGGTTATCGTTTTGGCGGTGTTGGCAAGAAAAAATAAGACAGTTTTAGAGGACGACAACAACGTTTGGAGGGTTTGAAACCCTCCAAACGTTATACAATGTTGATAATCAATTTTTTAGCAGGTATTTTTTGTCAATTTTTTAACTATTTTGCTTGTTTTTCTGTACAAAAAATCAAGCAAATGCATCCTTCATTCCTAATTCAAATAAACGTATCATGCAACTTTGGTTAAATATAATCATTAATAATATTTTCCAACCATTCTTGTTTCCCACTTCGTTGTTTGGGTTCACCACTTGTCAGGGCTAATTGATGTAAATCTTCCAATTTCAACGCTCCTTTTTCAAATGCCGCACCCGAACCTGCATCAAAAGACGCATATCGGTCTGCCCGAATTTTTTTATAAGGCGATTTTGTCAAAACGGCATCCGCAACCACCAAAGCACGAGCAAACGCATCCATCCCACCAAGATGCGCTAAAAAAATATCTTCCAAATCGGTTGAATTGCGCCGCGTTTTGGCATCGAAATTAATCCCGCCCGTTTTAAAACCGCCCGCTTCCAAAATGACTAACATGGTTTCCGTCAATTCCCCAATATTCATCGGAAATTGGTCGGTGTCCCAACCATTTTGATAATCGCCGCGATTCGCATCCATCGAACCCAACATATGATTATCGGCTGCCACTTGTAATTCGTGTTGAAACGTGTGACCTGCCAATGTTGCGTGATTGACCTCCAAATTCAATTGAAAATCAGCTGCCAAATCATAGTTTTTTAAAAAACCAATCACCGTTGCCGCATCGTAATCGTATTGATGTTTGGTCGGTTCACAAGGCTTGGGTTCGATATAAAATTTGCCTTTAAAACCATTTGACCGCGCATAATTTTTAGCCATCGTTAAAAATTGCGCTAAATGGTCTAATTCACGTTTCATATTCGTATTCAAAAGCGACATGTAGCCCTCTCTGCCGCCCCAAAAAACATAACCTGCACCGCCCAAAGCAATCGTCGCATCCAATGCATTTTTAACTTGAACGCCCGCCCGCGCCACCACTGCAAAATCGGGATTCGTCGCCGCCCCATTCATGTAACGCGGATGACTGAACAAATTTGCCGTTCCCCACAAGAGTTTTACGCCCGTTTCAGCTTGTTTTTGTTGGGCATAATCGGTCATTTCAGCTAAACGACGTTCATATTGAGCAATATTTTCACTGTCTTCCACAACATCAATATCGTGAAAACACCAATACGGCGCGCGAATTTTCGTAAAAAATTCAAAAGCAGCGTCCATTTTAGCCTTCATGCGGCTGTTTGCGTCTTTGCCGTGATTCCACGGAAAGTCTTTCGTGCCTACGCCAAATGGGTCACCGCCCGTGCCGCAGAACGTGTGCCAATAGCAAATCGCAAACCGCAAATGCTCCTTCATCGACTTACCCGCAACGATGCGATTTTCATCGTACCATTTGAAAGCCAATGGATTATCCGATTTTCGACCCTCAAATGGAATGGCTGGAATCCCTTTGAAATATTCGGTTTTAGTCATAAAAATTAATTTTTTTTAATATAATTATCTAAAAAACTTTGCGAAAGTTCGGATAACCAATGCTGATACCCTTCTTGATATATTTTTTGTAACGCCGAGTTGGGTTCGATGGTTTTCCATTTTTCCAAACCAATGAACGCTTCTTCAAAATTTTTATAAAAACCAACCCCAATTCCTGCACCGCGAGCCGCGCCTGTTGCGCCGTCCGTGTGGTACAATTCAACGGTTGCGCCTGTCGTATTGGCAAAAATTTCGCTAAAAACGGGACTCAAAAACAGATTGGCATGTCCTGCTCGAATCGTATGTGCTTGAATACCAATACTTTTCATCACGTCAAAACCATAATTCAACGAAAAAGCAATGCCTTCTTGCGCTGCCCGAAATAAGTGTCCTAAGCCATGTCGATTGAATTGAACCCCCAAAAGTTGTGCGCCCAATTGCCGATTTTCCAAAACGCGTTCCGCCCCATTGCCGAAAGGCAACAAAAGTACGCCTTCCGAATTAGGTGGCACTTGCGCCGCCGCCGCATTCATCGCGTCATAATCCAAACCGCCCGTCATGCGCCGCAACCACGAATTTAAAAT
>JBDLWG010000518.1:0-4747 GCA_039804385.1 Bacteroidota bacterium | reverse complement strand
TCGCAAGGCGACAGACGGGAACGGCAGGTTGGTTGCTTCTGTCGGAAACCGAAAAAAGCATTACAAACCCTTATTTTTCATCACAAATTTAGTCTTTTTTTCAAGATGAAGTCCTTATTTTTTTTAAAAATGAAGCAAAATTCATTCTACCTTGCCTCATTAATCATTTTGTGTACTTTTTTCTTTGCAGTTTCTTGCGAAAAAAGCCCTGTGGATGCTACTGCGTCCAATCCAAATCAACGCCTTGAATTTATTAAAGGTAAAACAATGCCTGTTTTAAAAGCAGATTATAGTAAAATTTCCTCAAATGATGCTAAAAATTTGTGGGTCAATAAACTGCAACAAATCCAAACACAGTCATTGAATGATATGCAACGCCAGTTAATTCAAGACTTGCAAACAGAACTTTTGCAACAAAACAGCTTATTTCGTTTAGAAAATGAAAAGATTCGAGAAATAGCTATTCAATTGGCAACAGTTACACCGCGTGAAGCTTTTTTGCAAATGTTTGAGTCGTTAGAAAATTACAATTATAATGGTTCTAACACAAGCACAGCTATTTGCGAGGAATGCGTGACTGATTTACGCAATTATAAACCAGTAAACCTTCCAATTGTAGATATAGAGCAGCGAGCCCCTGTGTGCAATTGCAGATGGACTTGTGATTGGTATAGTCTATCCCCCACAAGGGATTGCCGCTTAACGATGCAAGGTTGTGGCTTTTTTTGGCTAAGTACCTGTACGATGAGGTATTAATACAATTAACCCAAGTTGCGTGATACAGTCTGAATTAGGATTTTTAAAATTATTTGGATTTTAATTTTTAGGATGAAATCTTAAACATCAATCCTACTAAAATCCAAATAATTTTAAAAATCCTAATTCAGACCATACTACGCAACTTGGGTTAATATATTTTATTTTTTCGGTCACAAAGACTTGCATAAGAAATTCACTCACGCTTATCTTGTAAGAGTGGGTCGATATAAAAATAGAAAGAGCGCAATTGCTTCGATACGGGCTAAGATTTAAATGAAAGATTATTTTACACCATCTAAATAACCCAAAAAAATGAAAAAAAAAGTAATTTTGCTAATTTTGTCATTGCTTTATATACCTATTTGGGGTTTACTTTTATTGGATGCAACTACTGCTACAGATTGGTCCAGATTTATAGCATTGATTTATGCTGTAATATCTGGCTATTACATCCACCAAGCGGATTTTTTTAAAGAAATAAAGAGAAAATCTCTATATGTGTATCTTTTTCCTTGTTTTTATTTAGGAGCTTTTTATGTACTTACCCCATTGACGTATTATAATTTATTGCTTAATCCTATATTGTGGGCGTTTTTAGGATTGACAATGGGTCGTTATCTAAATGCTTTAAATCCCAAATCTTTATTTTTCATTGGACTTGCTGGTTACTTTTATGCGTACCATGTGCATCCAACCTATGAAGAATTAGGAACAGAAACGCTTTTTGATGTAAATGCTATTGAAGAAAAAGATTTGAAATGGAACTATCCTTTATCCAATTATCAATTTGAAAATCATAAAAAGGATACCTTTCAGTTGAGTACTCACAAACCATTTATACTGTTGGAAACTTGGAATGAACAGTGTCCGCCTTGTATTGCGGCGATGAAATCATTGCAACCGTTATTGGATACCTTATCTTCCGTAGTTGACCATTATTATTTATATGAAAATGGAGGAGCAAAAATGTATTCAACGAAGCATACCCTGTACAATTATGAACGGATTCACGATAAAACGAAGATTTTAATGGATGTGGATAATAAATTGTTTGTTGAAACTCAAATGAAATCGTTTCCTTATTTTTTGTTATTTGATAATAAAGGCAATCTTATAGATTATTTTAAAGGATATGATGAGCGTCACCAAGATTATTTCATCAACCGAATTAAAAAGATGGTTCATCCAACTCATTTAGACTCAGAATAAAGAGGCGTAAAACAAATTTAGGACTTTACGTAAGTGTTCTTAAAGTCCCTCGTTTTGATAGGACTTTGCGAACACTTACGTAAAGTCCTATCAAAATGGGGGACTTTACGTAAGTGTTCTTAAAGTCCGTTTTGATAGGACTTTACGAACACTTTACGAACACTTACGTAAAGTCCTATCAAAAGGACTTTACGTAAGTGTTCGTAAAGTCTCTTAGCTATTTTTCTTGAAAATCCGTACATAATCGACGCTAAAATGCGCAGGTAACGCCGCTTCGGGCGGATTTTCATTCGGATACAAACCCATCCCAAGTATCAAAACCATTGGATTTTTAGGTATATTTTTCTTGACTTCCCGCACCAAAACGTTGTCAAAGTAGAATCGAATGGATTTTTCCGTCCATTCTAACCCATAAACATGAAAAGTCTCTGTGACATCCATGCTTTTGCCATTCGGATAAGTGGGCCAAACCCGTTTGCCATCATTTCGGATTTTCTTGCGGCGGGCATCCCAATAATAATTATTGGCTTGGAATTGATACGGGCGACTGCCTGTAAATTCGGCGACATCAATTTCTTGATAGGTCTCGCCTGCGCCCGTCCAAAACCAGAACGCGGGCCAAAACCCCAATCCTTTGGGTACTTTACACGATATTTCGACATAACTATTGACCGACACGTTTTCGGATTTGAAGACCATGCCCGCCGTATAATTATAATTTTTAAACCGTTCTTTGCGCACCGTAAATTGCATACAGCTATCCTTGACCGACACGTTTTCATTGCGAAAAATCGCCCCTTCTTTTTCGCGTTCTGTGACTTGTTTCCACCAAATCGCTCCATCCAGTGTGGGTGCATTAAAATCGTCTTGGAAAATTAGCGTCCAGCCAGGACGATACGGCATATTAATCGGCACGGTGTAATCTGCTTGTGCAATGACTTCGCCCCGCATTTTAGCCAATGCGAGCGTTGTAAGGAAGAATAATCTTCGGAATTGATGTATTTTTTGGCGTATCATGTTAAGTTATTGAATAGTTGAAAGCTAAAATATGTCTTGTAGTCAGGAAATTTATTTCTCGCGCATCGCGAGAAATAAATTTCCCGACTACAAGGCATACACCCGAACAAAAGTAATCAAAGTTTTTTCTACTTTTGCACGGAAAAAAATAAATAATGATTTTAAATATAGAAACCGCTTCGGATATCTGTTCTATCGCGCTCTCGACGACGCAGGGCGAACTCTTGGCTATCCGCGAAATCGTGGAAACCAAACAACATGCAGCCCAAATCACGCTGCTGATTCAAGCCTGCCTTCAAGAAGCGGGTGTTACCATGTCACAATTATCCGCAGTGGCTTTGAGTACAGGTCCGGGTTCGTTCACGTCTTTGCGGGTGGGTGCGGCAACTGCAAAAGGGATTTGTTATGCCTTGGGGATTCCGTTGATAGCGGTCGATACATTAAAATCCTTAGCATATCAAAATTATTTTACTTTGAAAGGCAACAATATCGTCTATGGCGCGTTAATGGATGCGAGACGTATGGAAGTTTATGCATCTATGTGGCAGCCAAATGAGGCAGGCATCTTGATACAAATCGAACCCACACAACCTGTGATTATTGACGAAAATACATGGTTGCCTTATCGGGCAAGCGAAGGAGCAAAAGGTATGATTTTGGCGTTAAGCGGTAACGGCGCGTCAAAATGCGGTTCAATCTTGACTGGAAATATTCAATTATTTCCAAACATTGTTTGTTCTGCAAAACACTTGATTCCATTGAGTACAACCGCTTTTTTTCAAAGAAATTTTGTAAATTTTGCTTATTTTAGTCCAGATTATGGTAAAAATCCAAATATTACCATTTCTAAGAAAAATTTATGAAAAAAAAATGACAAAAAGTTTGTATCTTGAAAAAAAAATTGTATTTTTGCCTTAGAATTTAAAATATTATGCGTTAAAACATCGTTCCATATCAAAAAGTTGAAAAACTTGGCACTGTTTTTAATGAATATGTTTAAATTAAATTTATTTTTAAACTTAAAAGAAATCAAAGCGAGCACAAGAAAATGCTCAGGGAAAATCTTATTTTTTTCATCAAAAAAATCCATGTGATATTATGAGAAAGCAAAAGAACGAAACCGTCGTCCTTAAAAAAGGCAAAAAAGACATTGAATTGGATTACGCAGAATTGCGCAAAGCTGTCTTAGTTTTACGCGCCGTAAACCATAAATTGCGTCAACAAATCATTGATTTGTTGGAAGAAAATGAAAAAATGACGGTCACAGACTTGTACATCAAATTGCGTTTGGAACAATCCGTTGCTTCCCAACATTTAGCAATTTTGCGCCGTGCAGGAGTTGTTGCGACAGAACGCAATGGCAAATTTATTTACTACACTGTGGATAAGGATCGGTTGAATCATATCTCGCGGTTAGTCGAAGAGTTGACAGAAGTTCAATAATTTCTGTAAAAAAACAAACGTTGTTTTGACAACCCAAAATGCCGAAAAAAATACCCTAAATTGGGTCTTTTTCGGCATTTTTCGTATTTTGGACAATATTTTTTCTTTTTTTGACAAAAAAATTTGGCAGAAATTGAAAAAAAACGCATATTTGCATTTGAAATAATTAATCATTCATTTTTATCACTAAAACAAACACTGTGTTCCTATGAGAAAAGCGAAGGTTAACATCAACAACGAGAAGTTGCAGGTGTCGTCCGATGTGTTGCGCGCGTTAGCACATCCGCTACGGATGAAGATTATCGAATTTGTGGACAAA
>JBDLWG010000517.1:0-5331 GCA_039804385.1 Bacteroidota bacterium | reverse complement strand
AATAAGAGTCGAGAAAAAGGAGTCAAACGATTCATTAGAATTGGTTTTAATACAGTTTGTAAAAACTTAAAAAGATTTGCAATACTACGTTTTTTTTTGAAATAGTATGCCTAAAAAATATCAGTGCGATACAATTGGAACGCGGATGACACGGATTAGGCGGATGAGCGCGGATTTTTTTATATGTTTGTTCACAATTCAAGCAATATTCAAAGAAAAATCCGTGCGAATCCGCTCAATCTGCGTCATCCGCGTTCCAATTATCCTTTATTTTCCAAAACACCTTAAATATGGTATTGTCGCAAATATAAAAATGCTATATTTTTGCAATATTTAACAATATTTTGAGCCAAAACTCGATTTTTAAAACTTAAAGTTGAGGCAATATTTCAACAAACATTAGAACCCATGATGTTAAAAAAACAATCCTATGCTTCCGCATTAGCGACCTGTAGTTTGATGCTCATTTTGTTATTCTCTGCGTGTAAACCCGAAGTCCAGACTCCAACCCCTCCCGCAGCTCTGGTGGTAAAAACCTTCGATTCCAAAGTCGTGCAGCAATGGAATAACCTTTTTTTAGATGTCGAACGATATGCGACCGTCTATCGCCCTTGTCCTGCGGCACGCGCTTTGGGCTACATGGGTTGGGCGGCGTATGAAAGTTGTGTTGCAGGAATGCCTGATTATCAATCACTTGCGAATTTGCATCCCGCATTACGACTGCCAAGTGCGGAAACGGGCGCAACTTATAATTGGCCTTTGGTGGTCAATTCGGTGTATGCAACCATGTTTAAAAAGTTTTTTGCCAATGTGCAACCAACCGATTTATTCAAAATTGCAACGTTGGAAACCTCTATCAGCAACCAATTACGCGTAGGACTTGCGGCAGATGTGACCACTCGTTCTGAAGATTATGGCAAGCGGGTTGCAGAAGCAGTGTATGCTTTTTCGGCAACCGATACGGTTACGCATGACAAATATTTAAATCCAAGACCCAGCAATTATACGCCGCCTGTGGGACCAGGTAAGTGGAAAGTGACGGCTCCAGGCAATCAAGCAGCCATGTTTCCGTACTGGGGCGGCGGACGGATGTTTGCGTTGAAGGATGCTGAAAAAACAGCGCGTCCACCTTTGGCGTATTCGGAAGACAAAAATTCACCTTATTATACGCAGATGTTGGAAGTGTATAGCACGACATCGCCTCAAACGAGTGAAGGGCGGTGGATTGCTGAATTTTGGAGTGATGACGTATTAGGTTTTACGTTTTCGCCGCCATCTCGATGGATAGCGATTTTAAATCAAGTGTTGTCGAAAGATAAAGTCAATTTAGAAACGGCTGTTTTTGCGGCTGCAAAAGTGGGTTTAGCATTGAATGACGCGTCTGTGGCGTGTTGGCACTCGAAATTTTATTACAATACGGAACGCCCTGTATCCTATATTGCAAAAAATATTAATCCAACTTGGAATGTGCTGAATTTGACGACCAATAGTTTCTTAGGTAGCACGCCATCGTTTCCGGGTTATCCGTCAGGTCACTCGACGTTTGGCGCGGCGGCGGCTGAAGCCTTAGTCAGTGTATTCGGGAGTCATTACACGTTGACCGATAGATGCCATGAAGGGCGTACGGATTTTGAGGGCAGTCGCCCGCGTACTTTTGAGTCCTTTTATGATATGGCGGTTGAAAATGCGTATTCGCGGATACCGTTAGGCGTGCATACGCGGCAAGATTGTGAGGAAGGCTTGCGTTTAGGGTATGTTGTTGGGCGGCGCGTCAGTCAGTTGCCCTTTAAAAAATAGAATCAAGAAGGAAGGAATTGTAGGGATGAGTCGTTCAATTTAAAGAACCGATAACAACGTTTGGAGGGTTTCAAACCCTCCAAACGTTATACTACCCTGAAAATCAATCTTTTAGGAAGTATAACGTTTAGGCGATTCTTTCATTTCAACTACTTATTCCTACAATTCCTTCCTTCTTGATTCTGAAAAGCATGATTCAAATCCCTTTTTTTTAAAATTCTTGCCCTATTCTTTGTAAATTCACAACATCTTGCTTTTATTTGTGTTTTCGTTATTTACTTTATCAATAATCCAACAGATTCAAACAAATGGATGGAGAAAAGTTTTTCTACATGGTCGAATTTACCTTACCACAATTGATTGGGGAACGATTTCAAAAGCTCATTCCGTATCAACGCGCTAAGGTGAATACCTATTTTAATGAAGGCAAATTGGTGACTTACACGCTTTCAATGGAAAATAGCAAATTATGGGCAATTTTCATCGCCACTTCCGAGCGCGAAGTGGAGGAATTTTTGCACCATTTGCCCTTGTCGCGCTATATGAAACATAAAATCAATGTGTTGACTTTTCATCATGTGCAGCCTGACAAAGTACCTGCTTTTTCAATGAATTGATAATCAATGATTTACGTGCAAGGATAGCGTCGAACTTCCCGAATACTTAACAATATATACCTTTCCTAAATGAGTTGAAAATAAATTCGAGCACAACTTGCGTCCAGTTTGAAACTGGACGCAAGTTTATTTTACCAACTGATATAGGACAAGTAAGTATATGAGACTATTCTTTGGGTACTGCTCTGAATTAGGATTTTTCGATTCGCAGCCTCCAATATTCATCAAGAAATAAATTTCCCGACTGTGATATCATTGGGTTAAAAAAAAAGATTTGCCAAATCGCTCTTTTTTAAGTACTTTTGGCAAGAAATAAATTTTATTTCTTGCCAAATCGCTCTTTTTTAAGTACTTTTGGCGGGAAATAAATTTTATTTCTTGCCAAATCTCTTTTTTATACTCAAAAGTTACCTCTTATGGAAAATTTAATTGGTAGGGAATCCGAAATTGCGGTCTTGAAAGAGGCATTAGAATCGCCCCATGCTGAATTAATTGCGGTATATGGGCGTAGGCGCGTAGGCAAAACGTATCTTATTCAAACCGTATATGAACAAAATATGCTGTTGGAATTAATGGGTTTGAATGGGGTATCACAACCAGAGCAATTGGAAAATTTTAGTTTGACAATAGCTCGGACTTTTGACCTTCCACTAAGTATTTTACAACCTCAAAACTGGTTACAAGCCTTTCACGTCTTGATTCAAATTTTAGAAAAACAACTTGTTACAACTCCAAATTCATCGAAAAAAGTCCTTTTTTTCGATGAATTGCCTTGGTTTGATGCTCAAAAATCAGGTTTTGTAGCTGCATTTGACCATTTTTGGAATGCTTGGGCTTCTAAGAAAAAGAAGCTGGTTGTGGTGATTTGCGGTTCTGCGGCTTCTTGGATGATTCAAAATATTGTCCGAAATAAAGGTGGATTGCATAATCGGATTACGCGCCGCATTCGGTTAATGCCTTTCAATTTGTATGAAACAGCACTTTTTCTAAAAAAACAATACATTGAACTTGACTATTATCAGTTGTTGCAATTGTATATGGTCACGGGTGGCATTCCACATTATTTGAAAGAAATGAAACGCGGCGAAAGTGTTACACAAACCATTGATAGACTTTGTTTTACGAATGATGGTTTATTGAGTAACGAATTTAGAAACCTGTATTCGGCTCTTTTTGGCAGTTCCGAAAAACATGAAACTGTGATAAAAGCACTCGCACATAAACCAAATGGCATGACGCGCAACGAAATCGTAACGACTTGTAAACTGCCTTCTGGGGGTGGTTTGACCCAATTATTGGACGAATTATTAGAATCGGGTTTTATTTCAGAACAAGTACCCTTCAACAAAACCGTCAAAGATAGTTTTTTCAAATTGACCGATGAATATTCGCTCTTTTATTTAAAATTTATGGATAATAGCAAGGCTTTTGGTGCGGGTACTTGGCAAAGTCGTTCTCAAAGTAGTATTTGGAAAAGTTGGGCGGGCTTGGCTTTTGAAAATATTTGCCTTAAACATATTCCACAAATCAAAAAAGCATTAGGCATTTTGGGTGTTTATTCCGAGCAATCGGCTTGGCGACACGCGCCCAAAGACAACAGCACGGGGACTCAAATTGATTTGTTGATAGACCGACAAGATAATTGTATTAATCTTTGTGAAATGAAATTTTCATTGACTGAATTTACCATTGATAAAAAATACGCTGAAAATCTTCAGCTTAAAAAGCGCATTTTTTTGGAAAAAACGGTTCCTAAAAAAACGGTTTTTATCACGATGATAACTACTTTTGGCGTGAAAACCAATGAGCATTACCTCAATACGACTCAAAATCAATTAAAAATGGAGGTGCTTTTTGAAAAATTATAGATTTTAGCACTTTAAGTAGTTGAATCGAAATAAACAGCCATTTCCGCTTTGAAAAAGGTCGATACAATTGGAACACGGATGACACCGATTGGGCGGATTTTCCAAAGTAAAAATTGCTGCGAAATAAACAATCCAAATGGAATGCATTGATAATCAACCGATTGGTATCGAATCAAGGTCGGCAAGGTTGCAACCCTATCCATTACCCACAGAATCAAAAAGGTGCGTCGCACCGCAACATTTGTAGCAAATCGGAATTAAAACCCGTGTTTGAGGTGCATAGCACCGTAACATTCAAACTACCAATGTTACGGTGCTGCGCACCTTGCAATGGGGCTTGTGGAACGTTTTTCTACAAATGTTGCGGTGCTACGCACCTTTTTTATTTTGTAGAATTATTTTAATGCCAACAATCATTCTGTGGGTAAGGGATAGGGTTGCAACCTCGCCGACCTTTTGTGTCGGTTCTTTCAATGTGAACTACTTACGTTTGCCTAATTGGTTATCCAAAAAAAATCAACATTGTTACCTCTATTTTGGATAAAAAATTTCGCAAAAAAAAATGCCTAAAAAACAACTCGTGAGAATTATTTTTTAGGCATTTGTGGGTTGGCCCGTAAGGATTCGAACCTTAACATACAGAACCAAAATCTGCAGTGCTACCGTTACACCACGGGCCAAAATGGTTTTCGCTTCGCTTCTTTTAGAAAGCGACGCAAAGGTAATACCTCTTTCATCATATTGTCAAATTTTTTTTCACTTTTTTTTTAAAAAAATGTATTTTTATTAAAAAACATCATATCAAACCTACTATACCCTTTGTATTTTTTAAAATTCAGCAAAATAATGTTGTAAGGACTCTGATTACGGTATAACTTTGCATCATCCCTCCGAAAGTAGCTTCTTACATCCGATGCAACTCATAAGATTTTTTAAACCGATTATGATCAAACTACCTATCTATTACGCATTCCTCCTTCTGGCGTGTTTTGGTGCGCCAATACTCTCTGCTCAAACCACCACAATCGTCCTTCCTGTACAAAAAGAGG
>JBDLWG010000516.1:0-8379 GCA_039804385.1 Bacteroidota bacterium | reverse complement strand
TTGAAGGTTCAAAATCGGGTGATTGATGCCGCGATGTCCATTGTGCATCTTGTAAGTCGGCACGCCAACCGACAATGCCAACAATTGATGCCCGAGACAAATCCCAAAAACGGGGGTATCCATTTTCAACATTTCTTGTACAGTTTTCACCGCATAATCCATTGAAGACGGGTCTCCAGGTCCATTCGACAAAAAATAGCCATCTGGTTGCCAAGCCTTCACTTTGGATAAAGGCGTTTTCGCAGGAAACACTTGTACATAACAATCTCTATCCGTAAAATTGGTCAAAATGCTCTTTTTTACCCCATAATCATACACCGCAACCTTGTATTTTGCCTTCGGATTGCCTAAAAAATAGGGTTTTTCAGTGGTCACTTTTGACGAAAGCTCCAAACCTGACATATCAGGTACGGCATCCAATCGTTTTTTAAGTTCGTCCAAATCAAAGATTTCGGAAGAAATAATACAATTCATCGCGCCTTTGCTGCGAATGTGGCGCACGATTGCCCGCGTATCCACATCGCAAATCGCAACCAAATGATTATTTTCAAAATACGTTTGAATATCTTGGTCGGCGCGAGTGCGCGAATAATTAATATTAAAATTTTTGCAAATAAATCCAGCAATTTGAATACCTTTGGACTCCGATTCAGCATGTCGAATCCCATAATTGCCGATATGCGCGACAGTGGCAATCATCACCTGACCATAATAAGATGGGTCTGTGAAAATTTCTTGATAGCCAGTCATACCCGTATTGAAACAGATTTCGCCCGTAGCAGTGCCGATTTTGCCCGCCGCCGTGCCGTGATACACCGTTCCATCCGCCAAAAGCAAGATAGCACTCGGTTTTAAAACATTTTTTTGCAAGATGTTTTCCATTGTCGAAGTGATAATTAATTTGGAGGACAAAGGTAAATCTTTTTCAGTAGAACCTTGTAACTTTGTTCCTAAAATTTATTTTCTATGCGCGAAACACAATTTATCCGCCAAAATGAACAAAAATGGGCGGGTTTCGAGGAGCTTTTGGATGAAAAAACACCCGAAGCGGCTCCATTACACGATATGTTTGTGCAGGTCACGGACGATTTGGCGCATGCGCAGACGTTTTATCCGTCGCGCAGGGTGCGGGCGTACTTGAATGGTTTGGCACAAAATGTTTTTACACGCCTCTATCAACGGCGGCGGTCGCCTATGCAAGCGTTTGGAAAACGATTCAAACACTTATTGTTGGAAAAGTTGCCACAAGTCGTGTATGAATCACGCCGCGATTTCACGGTTAGCGTCGTTTTGTTTCTCATAGCTTGGTTAATTGGCGCATTTTCGAGTTATATGGACACCGAATTTCCCAAAATCGTCTTGGGCGAAGGTTATGTGCGCATGTCTATCGAAAATATGAAGTCGAATGACCCGATGAAAGTCTATAAAACATCGCCCCATTTTGATATGGCTGGTTACATTATGTTAAATAATATCTTTGTAACGTTTCGGTATTTCGTCATGGGTATCTTTTCGGGTATCGGTTCTGCAGCGTTGATGATGTATGAAGGGGTTCGATTGGGCGCGTTTTTTGAACTTTTTCGACAAATGGGGCATTGGAAAGAAGCCCAATTGACCGTTTGGATGCACGGCGCATTGGAAATTTCGGCGATTATCATCGGCACGGCGGCAGGCATTACGATGGGCAAAGGTTGGCTTTTTCCGGGTACGTATTCAAGGTATCAATCGTTCAAACGGGCTGCCAAACGCGGTATCATTATCATGGCAGGTGTAACTATTATGCTGATTTTCGCTGCGTTGATTGAAGGCTTTGTAACGCGTTATACGCAACTCAATGATGTCGCTCGCGGCTTATTTATATTGAGTTGTTTTGCGAGTATCTTGTTTTATTATGGTTGGTATCCGCATTATAAGGCAAAACAAGGTTTTGCCGCGCCTTTGGAGGATACGCCTATCGGAACCGATGTGACGCATTCGTTTGATTACAGTCAAATTAGAGATTCGGGTCAAGTATTTGGCGATACCTTTGCTTATTTCCAAAACAATCTTGGTTTTTATTTTAAAATAAGTGCTTTTTGTAGTTTTTTATTTTGTGTAATTCTTTTTGTAACGTATGGGAAAGCCGCACATGACTTGTTTAAAACAGAGACAGGTGAACTCATTTGGATACGCCTTTTGGCACAATGGGATGTATTAGGTCAATTTTTCAATTTAAAAAAAGCCACTTATACATTACCGATTTTGAATGCCGTCCTTTATACCTGTTTGGGTATGGTGACGTTTCGCAAGTTGTATCAAGGCGAACCGCAAGCAACTCCTAAAACATTATTACAAAACAGTATGAGTATAATTCAAATATTTATCATCAATTTAATGATAAGTAGTTTGAATATGCAACATCCGTTTATTACTTTTGTGCTATTATTTTTTGTTTTACCCTTTTTTGTATTAGGACAATATGCCATTTATCGGACGAATGTACCTTTGTGGACTGGTTTTCAGATAGGTTTTACCCAATTTTTCGGACGATTGGGCTTATGCCTACCCGTGCAAACGTTGTTAGCTCTGTTTGGAGGCTTGATTTTCACGTTTTTAAATTCAGCTCTTTTATGGACGTATTATGATATTATTGGATGGAATTTGAATCTTGCCCTAACACTCAAAAATAAAATTGCTTTATGGTTGACGATTGGGACTGGCGCATTTATCGTGTTTTTATTTATGAACCTAATGATAACAGCAAGTGTGATAGCGTATTACACATTAATAGAAATTAATGAAGCGACTCAATTAAAACAACGCATTCAAAAAATAGGGACGGCGCGTAAAATACGCGGTCTCGCAAGAGAATAAAAATCCCATAAATCCTAATTCAGACTTTAGTTTCGTTCAATCCAATACTCCATCATAAAACAACAATTTTTTTTAATATGAAAAGCATTGTTATTCAATTACTTTGCTGGTTTTTACCAATGATAGCAGTGGCGCAAGGTTGCCTGCTTGTAACAGACTATGATAGTTTGCCTCCGTTCGCGCCTGACACGATGAAAACGCGCTCGGCTCCCCTACCAGCAGTGCATTCCATGAAAAATCGATGTCCACCCGTTCGGGACCAAGGCGATTGCAACGCTTGTTGTCCTTGGGCAGTCGGCTATTATGGTATGAGTATTTTGCATAATCTGAAAGACACGCCCTACTCGCCCTATTTCGTATGTGAAAAAACGGGCAAGTGTGATACAGGCATGAATCCCTTGGAAGCCTATACTATCATGGCGACGACGCTGGTGCCTGATATTGCGGATACGCCGCCCTGCCCGAATTTACCTTGTTGCAAAACAAATGTCATGCTTTTCGAGCAAATTAAAAAATTAGAAAGTTTGAAAACGCCTGATTTATTCAAAAAAGCGTTGGCAGAAAATCGCCCCATTATTTTGGTTTTAGACCTCAGTACTGTGAAAGCAGAACCGACACAAGACAATGATTATCAATGGATTATCACGGCTTTCAATGAATCTGAAAAACGGAAATTGCATGCCGTTTGCGTCATTGGTTACGATGAAACTAATGATTCGGTTGAAATTGTCAATAGCAAGGGGCTGAAATGGGGCAATAAAGGTTTTGCTAAAATTAGTTTTGAATACTTGTTTGCCAAACACGATGACTTGTCAAAAATGAATATGCAGGCATTTGTGCTACCAAAAGCAAACTAAACGCTAACCTTTGGAGGGTTTCAAACCCTCCAAAGGTTGTTATTGATTATAGAACCTTTGGAGAGTAGAACCTTTGGAGGGTTTGAAACCCTCCAAAGGTTGTTGTAATTATTTTTGTCATTTCACGAAATAGAAAATTTTTTAAAAGTATGAAAAAAATCTCAATTATGAGCTGGGCAATCTTTTGTTTGCTTGGTTTGAATCAGTGTACTAACAATCAATGTTTGGTTCGAGAACAGTCTGCGCAAAATATTTTAGCGCAAATGGGCAAAATTGCCAACATTTCTCCTGAACGCATTTTGCATCAAGCCCTGCAAGAACTCGAAAAATGTCCCACACCGAGTGAAAAGTCGAAAGCATTGATGGCAAATTGTCATCATCAAATGGGCGTTTTGGTAGAGGATTCCTCTTATTTGTTGGCTTTCCAACATTATATTGACGCGGTGCGCCTTGCTGAAGTTTCAGATAAAAAAAATCTGAATGTGTATCAACACGCACTGGCGCGTACCTGCATTGGTTTACAAGATTTGGAAAAAGCGGAACTTACTTTGAAAAAAATTCGGAGTAAATTAACCGAATTTCCTTTGTTAGAAGGCAGATTGGCGTATAACAAGATTTACCCGCCTTACAATGGGGGCAAAAAAACGTTGGAAAAAGCCATTGAAGCGTTTGAAAATTTCATTAAAGACAAACAAGTGACTCCTGCGATGCGTTCTGTGGCGTATTATGAAGCGGGTTTGGCGTATTGGAAATTGGAAAATCAGCCCAAGGCGCAACAATATTTTGACGCAGTGCGATTTACCGATAGATTGCCTCAAAATGCGTATTATGATATGGCAAGTTTTCGTTTAGCGAAAGGCGATACGATTCGCGCTAAACAATTGTTAGACAATGGTTTAGCGTATAATTTGAATCATGCTGATTATATGTACTATTACGGTCAATTTGAATTAGACGCATTGCGCAAAAAGTATGATTACAATTTATTAACCAATTATCAATGCAGTGACCGCGATGTTTTGGCAACTGCGTCTGCAATCGCTTCTTTTAAAAAGGCTTATTCCAAAAGTAAGAAAAATGATTTAAGCGTAAGTATTTGTAAATCATTGATTTGGGCAGAAAATTTTGCCAATGTTGTCCCTTCGATTCCGTTGTCGGCACTGCCCGAATCGTTGTTGAATGATGATAATTCGGAGGCTGCTTTTTATGTGGGTATTTCGGCGGCAAACGAAGGAAAATTGGAAAAAGCCTTAATGAAATTTAAAAAAGCGAGCGAAAATAAATTTATGCCCAATAATATTCGGGCAATGAGTTATTTTTGGCAAGGACTTTTGGAAAATGAACCACCTGTATCTATTTGGAATCAGGCAATCCAATTTTATCCCAATTATCCTGACGCGCTCTACAAACGCGGCGAGTTTTACACGGAAGAAACGCAATTAGCGGACACGAATAAAGTGAATCATTACCAACTCGCTTTGCAAGATTTTGAATCGGTTTTAAATTTAAACCCGCTTTTTTGGCAGGCGCATCTCCAAAAAGGGATTATTTATGCCGAAAAAAAACAATATCAAAACGCGCTTCAATCGTTTGAATTTTTAATTCAAAAAATCAAAAATGCGCCTACAGAAACGCATAACACCTTGAAAATCAATGCAAATTTAGGCAAAGGCATTGTTCTATATCGGCGGAGTAGAGAGGCGGAAGCGCAAAAAAATGATAGAAAAGATGCCATTAATTTTTTGAAATATGCCTTTGCGGAATCCGATACGACGACTGCTAAAACGGCTTATGAACGGCGGCGTTTTACGGCAACGTATTATTTGTATAAATTATATCAAGACAAGCAAAATGAAGAAACCTTTAAATATGTGGATTATTTAAAACAATATTTTGAGCGTTTTAAAACTGAAAGTAAGTTAACAGCGCGGGAAAAACGCCTTATCAAAGGGATTGAGGTCGAATTGGGGCAACAATTGGAAGCCTATTGGGTGAATCCGTTGTTGCACACGCAGGATGATACGTTGGTTTGGTATCAAAATAAATTAGATTTGAAATTGCGGATTCAGTCTTTTTATCCCTTAAAAGATTTTGAATTTAAATTAGATGGAAAAGTCATTGATGATAAATTGCCTAATGATTTATATACGACGAATTTGAATTTTCCAAAAGATACGACGTATAAATTGGAAATTAGTTTGAAAAACAAGCTCAAATCGTTCCAAACCACTCAATATATCACCGTAGATTCCAAAAAAGATACGTTTCAATGGTCGCGCAAGTATGCTTTGGTGATTGGTAACAATAGTTACACGGAATGGGGCGTGTTGCAAAATGCGGTGAATGATGCTAAAATCGTGAAAGAATTTTTAGAAAAAGCGGGTTTTAAAGTGCGTTTTGAGGAAAATGTGGATAGTGAGCGTTTGAAAACGGCTTTATTATCGGTGAAAGATTCTTCGGAAAACTATGATTTGACGATGTTGTATTACGCAGGACATGGGTTTAATACGGGCGGCAGCAATTATTTAGTGCCTACGAATGCTTCTAAAACGACTCCAAAAACAGCTTCTTTTGATACAAAAAGTTTATTTCAATCCGTTTATCGGTATTGGGTGCAGCCTGTGAACAAGGCGCGGAGCAAAGGAAAGGCGTTTGTGTGGCTTTTCGATGCCTGTCGTGAGGAAATTGAGGATGCTTCGGATTGTGGCAATTTGAATTTGGATTTAAATCGAGAACAATTATTGCCCAATACGGTGATTCTTTCGACGGCAGCTTTGGGACAAACGGCGGTGGATGTAACTCCGTGTAAAATGGGAATGGGCAATTTTGCACCGCGTTTGCAGGAGAATTTTGATAGTCAAAAAGCGGAAAATTGGAGTAAAGAAATGATACAATTATTGGATACGAAAAGCGTCGTGTTGTGCGGTGCGGACAAAAAAATGGTGCCTGTGGTTTTGAGCAATCTTTCGGTGAAAATCCTTTTGCTCAAACCAAAACAAGAAGCAAATCGTTGATTATCAACGGTATAATCAATTGGGTCGTCGGGAAATTTATTTCCCGCGATTCGCGAAAAATAAGCAATTTCCGCTTTGGAAAATTTTCGAATTAGGATGCTTCTGATTGGAAGGATTGGAAGGATTGGAAGGGTATTTTCGGTTGAATAGCGTGAGTTTCGGAAAATTTTCAATTTTCCGAAACTCGTTGCAATTTTTAAGGCTTCAATTTCATAAGCGTTTTTCAGCTTCATCATCCTTTTTTTGTTTGCGTTGAGCGCGAAATGCCAAGACTTCCCACCGTTTCAACGTCGGCAAACGCGGACCTTCCACCACAAATGCCTTTTCAATTTGCGCAATCAATTTTTCAATTGCCAACGCATGATTCTCTAATTGCGAGCGAGTGGTTTGGTCTACCGCCGACAAAATGCCTTTTTTAGAAAGTTGATTGTTGAGTTTTGTCAAAACCAACTCTTTTTCGGTTTCGGTGAACGCCTCCGATGCGTTCACATCGAACAACACTTCAACTTTGGTTTCGACTTTATTGACGTTTTGTCCACCTTTGCCGCCACTGCGCGAAGTGCGAAACGTTAATTCTTTTTTGAGGATTTCGATATTCATGAATGCGTAAATGGTTTGTTAAAGAAATGCACACAATTATGGCTCGGATTCTTGTCTGAGTTCCGCCCGCACTTTCATTGACATTATAAAATTGAATCGTTTCTTCCATTTTTTAATGCTTAATTTTCAGCATAATCCGCATCTTTTTGATACTCATGGAAGGTATTCATGGTAACAGATAGAATTTTTTTATCTTTCATATAATTCAAAAAGTTATAACAAATTCTATTAATTTCTCTGGGCGTAATTTTTTCTTTGGGCAAGGTTTCCAAAAGCGTTCTTAAAATTGGTTGTGTCAACGGAAAATATACATTTTGTTTTGGTTGAATGCTGGCGTGTTGCATCAAATCTTTGCAATAAAGCAACGCATCGTCCATTGTCAAATCCCGAAATCGAATTCTTCGATTGATTCTGGACTCTAATGCACTTCCTAACAAGATATTTACTTTGTTGACATCATTCTCGGTCAACGATAAATTCAAAAAAATCGTGAAATTTTCACTCACTTTATCACTTAATTCTCGAATCGTTTGCGAAATCGTACGATATTGTTTGGCATTGTAATAAAGTAATTGTTCCATTTCGTCCATCCAAAGAAAAATGCGTTTTTCCAATCGAGTTGCCGTCAATGCAACAAATAAACCTGATAAAAATTGAATATAATTGTCATCGCCTTTCAAAGCACGATTGATTTTCAGTTGCGTTAATTGTTTTTTATCAAAATTATCATAATAATATTTTAAAATCAACTCGCCACTTGCCGCTGCCGATGCCGCATGTGGGTAGGTCGCATCACATAAATGAACAAGAGTCGTCGCAATTTCATGATTTTGAATCCTATCATGGATTTTTTGAATCAAAGCCGTTCTGCCCACCGATTCAATTGCTTGCTGAATCCCTTGTCCCAAAAAATCAGGCGAAAAAGTTGCCATGATTCTATCAATCAAATTTTTAACGACATTCGTTCCATCTTGCGGCGTTGCAATGATGATTGGAATGAATTGAGTTTCATCAGGCGCAATCGTCGGTTTCGGAGTTTTAGAAAAATATTCTGC
>JBDLWG010000515.1:0-3699 GCA_039804385.1 Bacteroidota bacterium | reverse complement strand
GGTTTTTCCCCATGAGCCGCATGCAAACCGCCATGAAAATCGCACGTATGATTGTACGAATGCAAAACGGCACCTGTATTGGCATCCACAAAATACTCATAACGATGCATCACATTCGGATAAGCTGTAATATGCCAAGCCAATTTCTCCTCACTCACTTCCTGATTGGGATGATAAATCACCAATTCGGGGCGCAATTGTTCGCCGCGAATGAGTTTTTTATTTTTTTCAGAAAGGGTTTGAAAAGGTTTAATTTTTTGTATATTTTCTATTACTAATGTATTAACCATTGATGCTGAAATGGTTGGTGTTAAATCGGTCAAAGTAGGGGTTGGAAACCAACGCCCATTCATCGCAGCGATTTTGCCGCCGACTTCATGCACCACGACATTGCCATTCCAAACTTTAAGTTGATGGTATTTTTGTTGAAACCGAACATGGGTTTGCCCCAATGCGTCCGTAGTCACGTCGGTTGCTTCCAACTCATTGAGTGGATTTTGCAAACGCATCGCTTTTTTCAATCCATCCAAATATTCCAAACTTCGCGCCGTCACATCCGCCGTTTCGGGCAATTTGGATTGCGCAAAGCTCCCTTCCATCAAAGTCGGCACCCCATTATCCGCGCTCAACACCCGAAAACCTGCGGGAATGACGGTCGGATTGATGGGTTGCGCCCCCGTTTTGCCGTGATAGGATTTTGCAAAAATGTTATTGGAAAGGGGCGTTCCCGCTTGAGCGCGCTGCATCGGTGGGAGTGATTCCACAGCGATACTGCCCTGTTTTTTCAATTTTTCTTTGTTTTGCGCAGTTGCCTGTATGCTCCCTAACAACAACGCGGCGATTACAAAAGCCGAATTTCTCATTTTAGTGATGATTGAAATGTAAAAAAAATAGATGGTTTGAATTAGGATTTTTAGGATTCTGGGGATTGGTTAGGATTGATTTTGAATGATTTATAGGATTAAAAACTATAAATCATTCAAAATCAATCCTAACCAATCCGAATCATCTTAAAAAATCCTAATTCAAACTTTTGCCTTTTGGCAATAATTTTAATAATGAATCATAAAATTGTTGAATATCTGCACGGACAGGTCTATCCGTTTTGCCCCAGAGAACTTGGTGTTCATCCGTTTTCGGGCGGCGCAAGGTGATGTAATAATAAATATCGCCTGGCTGATTGAACAAAACGCGTTGTAATGCCAACGAATCCAAGCGAGCAAAATGCGCTTTGACGATTTTTTTATCCACCGTTTTAAGTCGTTGATAATCGGTTTTGGACGTTTTTTCAAATAATTGTCCATCATCCGCCAAGCAAAATTCGCTGACCGTACCGCCGAAACCGCCACCTGCACCAAATACAATTTGGTTTTTAGGCAATTTATCCAAAGTACCTTTTTTTTGACCTGCGCAATGGAACGAAATCAAGCATAGGAACAACCACAAAGATGGGTTGAAGCATTGTAATTTTTTCATAAGAAAGAAAACGGGTTTTGTTGACAGCGACAAATATAACAAGGTTTTGGGAACTGCTATGAATTGAGACGGATAAAATTATAAAGTATCAAGGAATGTTGGTTTTAAATGGAAATAGGAAAAAAAAATTTCTACTTTTCAAGAATATACTATCTTCGCTTTCGGATTCAGCTTTAAATTCAGCCTATTTCATAATCAATCCTTTAAAAAGAATGGATTTTTCACATATCATTTCGGCATTGGCAGTCATAGCAGCTTTTGGCATCGGTTATTGGGTTCATCAATGGCTCAATGGTTCTAAAACCAAAAGTAGTGAAAATGCAACCGTTTTATTAGAACGCATTAAAAATGTTTGTAAACTCATTACGGTCGAAGGTTATTTTTCGGAAGTGTATGATTACACCGATTATTGGGGATATGACTTACCTGGTTTCCGCAAAAAAGCCTTGATTCGGGTCAAAGCGCGGGTTTCCGCAGGGTTTGATATGACGAAAGTTAAAATTGACACCGACAATGTGCAAAAAATTGTGCGCATTACCAATGTGCCTGAACCAACCATTTTAGCGATTGACCATGATTTGGATTATTATGACATTTCTCAAAGTTCGTTCAATCGGTTCAAAGCAGAAGATTATACGCGTTTAAACAAAAAAGCCAAAGATTCTATTGCAGACAAGGCAAATGAAAGTGAATTATTGCAATCTGCCAAATTACAAGGCAATAAAATGTTGGAAGTTGTGCGGACGATGGGCGAAAGTATGGGCTGGCGCGTCGAAATTGAAGGGCGGCGACATCCATTGAGCGTTTTGAATTAGGATGAAAAATGGGCGGCACGTTGCAACGTGCCGCCCGTTCTGCTCGAATGTTGTTTTCTAACTCAAAAACGGAACTGGTGGCAAAACGCCCGCCCCTAAATATGGCAATTTATTACCAATCAAAATATACTTTATTTATATATTTTTTTTACAAATAATTTAAACAACTCTTGACATTATTTTTCAATAACAGTACATTTGCAGTGCCGATTTAAAGCATTGCAATACTACATTATTCATAAAACATTCATTATAATCGATTTAAACATTATTATCCGATTTAAATTTTTAATCTTATGAACAAACGATTTCATGCGTTGTCACAACGCATCTATTGCCTTTTGATAAGTCTATCTTGGGGCATTTTACCTGTGTTTGGTACCCCAGACGCACCCAATTTCGATATTTTAGGGATTGCTCGACCGCAAAGCGGGACGGTGGATATGGGTGCTTACGAATTTCAATGCCCCCAATCCGATCCAACATTGTCGATTTCAGCATCTGCCAATCCGATTTGTCCGAATACATCGGTTACATTCACGGCGGTAGCCAACTTTGATGTGGGGCTAACACCTACTTTTCAATGGTTTAAAAATGGGGTAGAGCCAGTTGGTACCAATAGTTTAACGTACACCGATGCAACGTTGAATCACAATGACCGAATCACCTGTGTCATGAGTATCGACGAACACCAGCTTAACAATTCCAGTCTCACATCCGTATTCAGTAATGAGATTACAATGATAGTGAATGCGCCGATTTCGCCCCAAGTCCAGATTTATGTAGTGGGTGGTGTCTGGCGAATTGAAGCAGGGATTCCATTGACATTCAATGCTTTAGTAACAAATGGGACTCCTACATCCGTTTATCTATGGTTTAAAAATGGGGCAGCCGTTGGCACCAATAGCCCGACTTATACCGATAGCGCATTACGCGACGGGGATGAAATCACTTGTCGAGTGACCAATGGGTTACCTTGTCCTGCTTCGGGCGTGAGTCAGCGAATCGCGATAACCGTATTGCCGCGAGCCGTGTGTAATTGTCATTAAACGAGAGATACGTTTCGGAAACCTTTAAGGTTTCCGAAACGTAATTTGTGAGCTTTTTTCAAAGAAAAATCCTGTTTTATTTCAAAACATCGTATCCGTACCGCAATATCATTCCAATGATGACTACTAAAAAGATATTTCTAACAAAAAGGTTGCCTTTCAAAATCGCCATACGAGTGCCGACAACGGCTCCTGCGATATTAAATACTGCCATTGGCAGGGCATACTGCCATAAAACATGGTCATTCATCCAAAAAACGCCAATCGCACCAACATTCGATGCAACATTCACGACTTTGGCATGGGCGGAAGCCGTCAAAAAATCAAATCCCATCAAACTAATGAATGCCAAGACTAAA
>JBDLWG010000514.1:0-3329 GCA_039804385.1 Bacteroidota bacterium | reverse complement strand
TTAGCATCCGTCACATCATTGACCAATGCAATTTTATCGCCTTCTCTACTTATCGCTAATCTTTTAATATTTTGAATCCCATACGGACGCAAATCTGCAATTTCGCGCCATTCTTGCTGTGTACCCCCTGGTTTATACGCGTATAATTTGCCACTCTGTCCCATAATCAAAGTCCCATCACCGAGACAAATAAAATCTTCACTATTCGGCGGTGTTTGCGCAATGCGTTCAGAACCAAAAGAATTGACATCCATTTGTTTTACATACCATTCTTTTTCGGTTGCTTTATGGATGAAACCCAATTTGCCATTGGGCAATTTAACCAAAGAACGACCAATTCCTGTGGATAAATCGGTGGATGCTTCTGTGTCTGTATTAACAATTTTTAAATAATTAGATTCCCCTCTTAAAATGAAAAGAGCTAAATTTTTATGGTCCAACCAGCAGTGATAGCCCACATCTTTCGTCGTACGAAATACGGGTACGCCTTTGCTCGACCTATCTAATGGATATTTCCACACGCGTTGCACATTGTCTTTATCGACCCGAACACAAGATACAAAATTGCGGTCTGGCGTAATCGTAGGAGAATATTCGGATTCTCCTGTTGCGGTAATTTGCGTTTTGACATTATCCAACAACGATAAGGCATAAATATCCGTTTTGCCTTTTTCACCAGGGAAACCAACGGTTAAATAAATTTCGTTATTTGTAACAAAATGAGGTTGATTGTTATAGCCATATTTGTTGAAACCCGTTAGGAAACGGGGGTTGTAAAAGGTGAAATTATCACCTGTTTTCTGCACAGAAAAAAGATACACATTGGTATTCGGCAGTTGCGCCCAACCAATCGTTAAGGCTTGAACGAATAGGGCAGTAATCAATAGGGTTTTCATGGTACGTTTGTACAATTAATTGATTATGAATAAATTATGATTTTAAAGAAGTAAAGTCAGCAATTTCCGCTTTTACAATTGGAACGCGGATGACGCGGATTGGGCGGATTTTCACGGATTTTTTTTTAGTTTTATACAAAATTTTATTTCAAAATAAAATTTCAATTTAATTGAAAAAAATCCGTGAAAATTCGCCCAATCCGCGTCATCCGTGTTCCAATTGTATCGACTTTTTCAAAGCGAAAATTGCTGCAAAATAAACTATCAAAATATAAATCGTTGATTATCAACTGATTCGATAGATTATTTAAATTGAACGAACTACTTACTACTTATCACGCTTGTTTTTTCATCAAATAGTAAAATGGAATCCCTAACAAAACGATTAATAAACCCATGCCTGCATTCATTGTTTTGGAATATAACAAAATTAATGAAATGGCAGAAGCAAAAAAGATATATAAAATCGGGATGAATGGATAACCAAGTACTTTATACGGACGTTCTGCATCAGGTTCTGTTTTTCTCAAAATAAAAATGCCGATAATGGTGATGATATAGAAAATCAATGCTGTAAATATTAAATAATCTAATAATGCACCATAACTGCCAGATAAACACAGGATGGATGACCAAAAACATTGTAACCAAAGGGCTTTTCCTGGTACACCTGCATCATTTAATTCGCCTGCTTGTTTGAAAAACAAACCTTCTTTTGCCATCGCATAATACACCCGCGCACCCGCTAAAACCAAACCACTGATGCAACCAAACGTTGAAATGATGATTAAAATTGCCATAATTTTCACTGAAGTATCTCCAACAATCATCGCTGCTGCACCTGTTGCAACGCGGTCGTTTGCTGCAAACATGATGCCTTGTGATAATGCGTCTGTGCCTGTTGGCGAACCTTTCAATGGAATTAAAGACAAATAAGAAATATTGGTTAAGATGTAAAGAATCGTCACAATCGTCGTTCCGAGTAAAAGACTGCGCGGAATATTGCGTTTTGGGTCTTTGATTTCCCCTGCAATAAACGTAACATTATTCCAAGCGTCCGATGAAAATAAAGGTCCAATAATCGTTGTACCGAGCGCAATAATCAAACCAAAGGTGCCTAACGGTTTCATCAATCCTGTAAATTTGCCACTTTCTTGAACGGCTTCCATCGGTTTCCAGAAATCTTGCATATTTTGTTTTAAAATGCCTGATTGCAGACCGACAAATAAACCAATCAAAATTAACAAAAATAACGCTAATAATTTGGCAGAAGTGAATATCAATTGGATCCATTTCCCATTTTGAATGCCTCGACTATTGATGAATGTTAATAAAATGACACCTAAAATTGCCACAATTTGGGCTGCGGATATTTTCAAAGCACCAAGTGTGAAAACAATGTTGTCTGGACTGCAACTTGGGAAAAAAACCGCTAAATATTTGGCAAAAGCAACTGCAACCGCAGCAATCAACCCTGTTTGAGTAACGGTGAACACTGACCATCCGTATAAAAAGGCTGTAAAATCACCCCAAGCGCGTTGAATATAGACAAATTGACCGCCCGCTTTGGGCATCATACCCGCCAATTCGCCATAACTCAGTGCAGCAAAAGCGGTAATCACCCCCGTCAAGACCCACAAAAAAAGCAGCCAACCTGCTGAACCGACACTGCGGCTCATATCCGCGCTCACAATGAAAATACCCGAACCAATCATCGAACCCGCTACAATCATCGTAGCATCGATGAGTCCGAGTGACCGTTTGAAATCTGGTGTTTGAGACATTTTGTTAAACTTGGTTAAATCGTTATTAATTTGCTCCATAAAAGCTCGAATGCTTCCACAAAAGAACATAAAAAAATACTTTTATAGGCGTATTGTGGTTCAAAAATAGCATTTTTTTTTTGTTAGGGCTACAATTTTGCAAGATACTTTTATATTTGTGCGATTTTTGGTGCCAAAAATCATTGAAAAAAATTTCTTAACGAAACAATTTTAAAAAAATGTCTATTCAAGATTATACAGAGAAAGCCAAAGACGAACTAAGTTCTTGGAATTTGTTGCGCAAATTCATTATTTTGGCAAGTGTTGCTGCCTTTTGCTTCCTAATTTGGGGTCTTTTTTTGATGTATTACAATTACAGCAGTGGCAGTCGGGGTGGGATTGTGCGCAAATTGAGTCATAAAGGGTTCATTTTCAAGACTTGGGAAGGCGAGTTAGATATGACAAATTATGCGGCGATGGGCGCGAATAACATTTGGTATTTCTCCGTTTGCGAAGATGAAGCGGAAGTCATTAAACAATTGCAAGACGCAGAGGCAAATCACAAGCGCGTTTCGTTGTATTACAAAGAAAAATTGAGGAAATTTGCTTGGCGCGGCGAAACGAAATATTTTATTGATAAAGTGATTATTGCGCCTACGGGCAATTAATA
>JBDLWG010000513.1:0-8537 GCA_039804385.1 Bacteroidota bacterium | reverse complement strand
CGCACTTTTGAAGATGGGTCCCGTGTAATCCGAAGTCCGATTCGTCGCACCGCGTTGATTGAAATCGCCCGAAATGTTGAAAAAACCTTTATCAAGGAGTTTAAAACCATAATTTAACCCTAAATTTGTCACTGCGCCATCGCCCGCCGTGTTTATGCCCGTAGCAAGATTGGCATGAACCAATTCAGCATCTTTTTTCAAAACGATGTTGATAACGCCCGCAATCGCATCCGAACCGTATTGCGCCGCCGCGCCATCGCGCAAAATCTCAACGCGTTCAATCGCTGCAATCGGAATCGCACTCAAATCCGTACCGACCGAACCGCGCCCAATCGTCCCATTGATGTTGACCAAAGAAGACGTGTGCCGCCGTTTGCCATTGACCAAAACCAGCACTTGGTCGGGGCCCAATCCGCGCAATTGCGCAGGGTCAATATGGTCTGTGCCATCTGCGACTGTTTGCCGATTCGATTGAAAAGACGGAGCCGCATAATTGAGGATTTGATTTAAATCCACCTGCCCGACCTCATTGACGACGACGGAAACAGGAATAATATCCACAGGCACAGGCGTTTCCAATTTAGTGCGCGTCGCATTGCGCGAACCAACGACCACAATATTGTCCAATTCTAAACCTTCTGATAACGTCACGTTTAAAACCGTCTTTTGTCCAATATTGACCTCTTGCGAAACGTAACCCGTAAAACTGAAAATCAAAGTAGCCGCGCCAGACGGGACATATATATTATAACGTCCGTCGGCATTCGTGGTAGTGCCAATCAAAGTCCCTTTCACCAAAATCGTTGCATCAATCAACGGTTCATTATTGACATTCGTGACTTTACCTTGAAGCGTCCTTTGCGCAAATGCCATCGTTCCAATCATAGAGAGGCAAATGCAGCACAAAGTTTGTTTAAAGTTCATAGTATATGTTTCCATAATGTTTGTTAAAAAAATTCGGTTTGTACATGGAGCTTGTAAAAAAACAAAAAATGAAGGCATCTTTTATTGGTGCGCAAATATTGTATGCCATTGGTAATTAATAAATTATGTATTTATAAAAATATTATAAATAAATAAAAATTGATAAAAAATGCAACAATTCTTTAAATAGTCATTGAATTGCTTATTTTTGCCCTAAATCCGCCGTGTAGCTTATCAAAGATAGGGCAAATTTCGGTCAAAAAAAAATACTTCTTGCTGTTTTTGCAAAAAACAAATATATTTTTTTTTGTCTAAATCGTTTTCTACTCCTAAAACGGGGGTTGATAAAAAAAAAAAGATTTATGTTTTGTCAAAAAAGATAAAATACGTATTTTTGAATTTTCAAACAAATACCCTAACATAATTAAAGCGCAAGCTTTGAATACAACAATTGATTATCAATGGATTACAATTTTTTTTTACATTTTACCACTATAACATACTTAGTTAAGCATGATAAAATCATTATTTAACCATCCAGTCGTTCAGAAAATAAAATTTATTAAACCTGTAACAAACTCTCAGTTAATGAAGGAAACTATCGAAAGCAAATTGATAGGCAATACCGTGAGCAGGATGTCAACCATGACCGCAAAAATAACGATGACAGCCTTTTGTCTGTCCAGTTTCGTCACAAGTGCGGTTGCACAAGGGGGCGATAATATTATGTCCTTTTTTCACGATGCGACCAAAGTGCGCAGTTTAGGATTTAGCGGTAATGGCAGATTGTTAATAGCCAAAAGTGGCGAAGATGTGATTATTAATAATAAAGGCATCATCGTTTCCCCGAGTATCCATGTTTGGGAATTGGAAACCAAGCGAAAAGTGCGCAGTTTTTCCGAAAAGGAATTGGGTAGAGCGTCTTGTGTGTCTCCTGATGGCAACTTATTGGCGTTTCGAGAAGCCAATAACATCAATATCATGGATTTAAACACGCAAAAAGTGATTAATACCATTCGATTTAGCGAAAATCGCAACAGTTTTGCGAAACCTGTGGCGTTTACGATGGAAAACAGGTCGCTCATTGTAGAGCAAGGCAATGTTTGTACATCGTATGCGGTGGGTTCGGGTCAGTATGAACGCGAATTTTCAAGCAATGGTTTGACGCGTTATTTCAGTACCGATGATGTCTATTTCATCGAAGGCTTTGTGGATAGCATTCGGTTGGTCGATTTTGCTAAAAATAGAGAAGCGGCTATCTTTCGGTGCGGACAAGGTGCGAAACCGGAAGAATTGAAATCGGTCTTTTTTTCGCCTGAAAATAAGTTTTTTGCAACGCATAGCGATAATAAAGTCCGTTTGTGGGAAACGAACACGCCTGCGCTGATGCAGGCAGCGTATATGCCGACGATGTTTATTGGGATGAAAGACAATTTTTTTGGTTTTAGCACGGATGGACGTTATTTTGTCGGTGGTAATGATACGTTGAAATTGTGGGATTTGACCAATCGCAAAGAAATTATCACGCCTTTGAATTTTGAAAGCAAGATTACAACGGCAGCATTTAGTCCAGATGGCAAATATTTGGCGGCGGGTGACTCCAAAGGCAATATTAAAGTTTGGAATTTTACAGATGAGACCATTTCGGGCGTTTATTACAAAAGAGAAATTGAAACAGAAGTCAATTTGATTCGCCCCAAAGGGGAGTTTGAAAAAGAGATTGAGTACATCAAACGCGTTCAAAAAAGCAAAAGAGCGATTAATAATAAGTATTTAGGCTTGTATTCCGAGAAAGTGACCACCGATAAAACGCCGCAAGACCGTTTCTTGGAGGAGTGGGACATCAAATTGGCAGCAAAAGAAACGTTGAGAATTAGTTCGCGGAAGTTGATTTTGTTTAAAATTGATTCAATCAGCGCGTATAATGCGGATAAAGAAACGTTTTCTATCAAAGTCGTGAGTGAAGATCGGTCGTATCGGTACAGTCGGACGGAGACGATTAAGTTTCCGCGTAAGGATGGGGCGAGTTGTTTTAAACAAAATTACCAAACCATCAAAGTCGAAGGTACCACGCAATTGGCTGAAAATATGCGCGATTGGGAGATTTTTAATATTAAAATCAAATGTAATTGTACGGGCAAGGATAAGGATTATACATTTGGGGTGCAGCGAACGGGTGATTGATGTTTCTGTAAAGGTTTGAATTAGGATGCTGATGATTTCAAGGATTTTAAGGAACTTTTCAGTTAAAGTTTGCGCTTTTCAACTGAAAAATTCTTAAAATCCTTGAAATCATCAGCATCCTATTTCAAGAATTTTCCAAAGCGGAAATTGCTGAACCTAACCGTTTCATTTGGAAAATGCTTTTAAAAGCATCTCTTTGTCTAAAAATAAGGTTCATTTCAATATCAAAAAAATGACAATGCAAATAGCTGTTAAATATCCAAAAGTGCGGATTCCAAAGCCGCGCCTGCTTACCTATGATGATTATGTGCGTTTAACACCGCCTGACAGCAGCAACTATGAACTTCACAATGGACAAATAATTCACATGCCAACACCCATTCCACAACATCAAATTTTCACAGGTAACTTATTTGCAGAATTATTGTTTTTTACAAAGCGAAATAAATTAGGTCGTCCAATCATCGCGCCGATGGATACTATTTTTACACCGAATGATGTGTTGCAACCTGATATTTTGTATTTGAGCAATGATAGATTGCATTTAATAGGTGATAAAAAAATCGAAGGCGCGCCCGATTTGGTTGTTGAAGTACTGTCTCCGTCTAATCATTCCAAAGAAATGGGTTATAAAAAATTTATATATGAATTGACGAATGTACGCGAATATTGGGTCGTCCATTTGGGAAAAAAGATATTGACTCAATATGAAAATGTCGAAGGTGAATTTTTGCTACGCCGCGTTTTCCAACAAACGGACATCTTAACTTCTATTGTTATTACAGGTTTTGAAATTGAAATGAATGCCCTTTTTGATTTTTAGCATTGCCAATTTTGCCCGAACTTCACAAATTTTACGAATAAGCAGTTGAGTCAAAATAAACTATCAAAATAGAACTCATTGATAATCAATATATTCGCATCGAATCAAGGTCGGCGAGGTTGCAACCTCGCCGACCTTTTAGATCGGTTATTTCATCGAATCAAGGTCGGCGAAGTTGCAACCGACCTTTTGGATGCGTTATTTCAATTGAACTCCTTAATTCGTGAAATCAAGGACCAATTTAGAATCAAAATTGCTTTACTGCATAATCGACAGCACGCGCTGTTAACGCCATATAAGTCAATGATGGATTTTGAGTAGAAGTAGAAGTCATACAAGCACCGTCTGTTACATATACGTTTTTACACGCATGTAATTGATTCCACTCATTGAGCAACGACGTTTTCGGGTCTTTGCCCATTCGCACACCGCCCATTTCGTGAATATCCAAACCAGGAGCTTGATGCGAATCCGCCGTTTGAATGTTTTTAAAACCAGCAATCGTAAACATTTCGGTTATTTGTTCCAAATAATCCTTCACCATTTTCTCATCATTCGCATCATAATCTATCGAAATCCTCAATTGCGGCATGCCAAAAGGGTCTAATTTTGTCTTGTCAAGGGCAATAAAATTGCTTTCTTTTGGAATCGTCTCGCCCATCATATGCGAACCAACATTCCAATTGCCCCATTTAGGCGCGTTCAAACTATTTTTCAAATCCAAACCAATCGCGTTATAATCCTGAATCTGATTCCGACTTGTATAAAGACCTGCTGCATATCCGCGTAAAAAATCCGTTTCTTGTTTAAAAACATTGCGAAAACGTGGGATGTAACTACTATTCGGTCGCCTTCCTTCCGTCGTTGTATCTAAAAAACCATCATATTCTGCACTCACCCGCGCCCGATAATTGTGAAAAGCAACATATTTGCCCATTAAACCATTGTCATTGCCCAAACCATTCGGAAAACGATTCGATGTCGAATTTAATAAAATCATATTTGTATTAAAAGCCGCCGCATTTACAAAGATAATTTTAGCATAAAATTCCATCATTTGTTTGGTTTCTGAATCAAAAACCCGAACACCTGTGGCACGTTGCTTTTTTTCATCATATATAATCGAGTGTACCACCGAATTAGGACGCAAAGTCATCTTGCCTGTTTTCGCCGCCCAAGGCAGCGTCGAAGCATTGCTGCTGAAATAACCGCCCAAAGGACAGCCGCGTTGACACAAATCCCGATTAGCACATTGCGACCTACCTTGTTGATAATGAATGGGTTGCGCTTTCGTGATGTGCGCACAACGCGCTATAATCACAGGTCGGTCTTTGTACGCTTTTGCCATTTGCTCCTTGAAATATTTTTCAACACAAGTCATTTCATGGGGCGGCAAAAATTCACCATCAGGCAATTGTGGCAAGCCATCTTTATTGCCCGAAATGCCCGCAAATCGCTCCACATGACTGTACCAAGGCGCAATATCGTCGTAACGAATGGGCCATTCGACCGCAAAACCATCTCTTTTTGGTCCATCAAAGTCCAATTGACTCCATCTTTGGGTCTGCCGCGCCCATAACAACGATTTTCCGCCCGTTTGATAACCCCGAATCCAATCAAATGGTTTTTCTTGAATATAAGGATGTTCGGCATCTTTCACCACAAAATGTGCTGCATCTTCCTTGAAGATATAACATTTACTTGCAATCGGATTGGCTTTTTGAACGTCCAGAGGCATTTGACCGCGATGTTCAAATTCCCAAGGCTCCTTCATGGCAGTCGGGTAATCGCGCAAATGTTTGACATCGCGCCCGCGTTCCAAAACTAATGTATTTAATTTTTTTTCAGTCAATTCTTTCGCAGCCCAGCCGCCGCTAATCCCTGAACCGATGACAATCGCATCGTAAGTTCGTTTTTTAACGCTATCCATATTTGATTTCGGATTTTAGATTTCGGATTTCGGATTTTAGGGTTCGGGTTCAAGTTTCCTAAAGCATTGATTATCAACATTCTACAAAATTCAAAATCCGCAATCCGCAATCCGAAATCCGAAATCGTATTATTTTTTGATGGGAACACAACCGTGAAAACGCGCAGGAGCCATTTCGTAATCCGTAAAGCGCGTCATATAATATTCCGATTGCGTATAACCTTGAATCGTCAAATTTCTAAGCGTATCATAAAATTTTTGAATCTTTTTATCCTTCGATTGAGCTAATGATTGCAATAATTCAATCCGTTGTTTGGCATCACCTTCGGCAAATGCTTTTCCGAAAGTATTGATACTCAATGGGTTAATCGTTGATAAGATTTGGTCAAAATCCGTTTGTGCTTGTTTGTCATAACAATCGGTTATCATTTTTTGAACAAATTGATGTACGCCCAAACCTTTCGCACCAAGCGTATCGGTGGTTGGAATCAAGGTTTCAACCAATTCCGCTAATAATTGCTCATTATTAAATGGAGTGGTTTTGTCAAATCGGTTCTGATCCCAAGCCGCAGCCCAAGTTGGCAAACTCACCAAACTTCCCAATCCAAAACTTATATTTTTTAGAACCGTGCGTCTTTCCATATCGTAATTTTTTATTTTAGAATAAAAATGATAGAAGTGGCGAAAATAACAAATCTTTTTTGTTCAATTCACACTTTTACAACTTTTTTTTTCGGATAAATTAAAAAGTGTGCCGCCGTTGCTGACGGACACACTCCGAGTTTTCCACCAGGTTTCTTTATTTCATCCACACTTCCACACGGCGATTTTTGTCTTTGCCCGCAGGAAGTGCATTATCTGCAATTGGCAACGCAGGTCCAAAACCCGTCGAAGTTGCCGTAATACCCGCTTTCGCAAATTCCGACTGAATGCTTTGAGCGCGTTGCACAGAAAGGGCGAGATTCGCTTTCGGGTCTCCTTGATTATCCGTGAAACCAATGAGTATCAATCGTTTAGAACGATTTTGAGTTTCCGAAATTAATTTTTTAACCCTTTCTAAATCCGCCATAGCGCGTTCATCAGGTATCGAACTTGCCGTTTTAAAATGCAACGTTGTTGGAAGACGCGTTGCTCCGACCGTTGCTGCGGCGTATTGAGGCGGCGCACCAACCGTTTTTACAACATTTTGTTGTGTCGTGTTATGCAAATCCATATTCACAAAACCACTTTCTGCAACCACTTTTTGACCTTTCGTATCCGCTTGCGCGTATGAAAGGAATTGTTGTGCAACTGCATTGGCACCCGTTTTCGGAGCCAACAAATATAAACGCCGACTTAACGAATAATCTTCTGTTTGAATCGTGAAAACAGAAGGATATTTTACCGAAGCTCCATTTTCACCAATGCCCAAAGCCCGTGTACCGCCCAACTCACTAAACGAAGTGAATCCAATAGCTCCTGCGTCAGCTGTGACTGCTTTCACAAGTGCGCCCGAATGTTCGTGCATGCCTACGCCTGCAACCATCGCCGTTTTATCCAAAATCATTGCATTGAACGCATCAAAAGTACCCGATTTGCTATCTCTGGATTGACATTTAATCGCTCCTTTCGTGCCACCGACTTGCGACCAATCCGTAATTTTGCCTGTAAAAATATCTTTAATCTGTTGTTTTTTCAATTCTTTGACGGGATTTGCACTATTGACGACCACTGCGATACCGTCTAAAGCGACCACTGTTGAATTCATATCTGCCGAAATACCGTCCAAATTACTGGAAAGCATCGCAATATCCGCCTTTTTGCTCAACACATCATTCATGCCTTGCGCCGAACCTGCTGCATTTACAACGATTTTTTGTGCATTTCCACTAATGGTTCCAACAATTTCTGTAATATTTTCACTTATTTTTTGAATTTGAACATTTTGACCACTTAATTCGTTGGTCATAAATTGTTGTGCCATTTTAGGAATCAAAGTCGCGCCCAATGTGCCAGAACCTGAAAAGGTTAAAATCGCGGTTGCTTTACTGACTTTTTCAGGTTTTGGAGCGTCTGCTAAGACCTTTACGGCTGATGTTGAGCCATTTGATTGGGATTGCGGTAACAATTTCTTTACCGCGTAAAAAATACCGCCCGCAATACCTACTGCTATCAACAAGCGTGAAAAAGGTGTCAAACGCGCCATACAAGTATCATTTTTAAGTTAGTAATGATTGTGGAATTCAAGTTTGATTTTCAGCCCAAACCTTTACAAAAGTACACGTTTATTTGAGAATAAAAAATTTATTTTTTTAGAGTAGTGACAGCGATTGTCCTAAAACGTTTTTTTGAAAAAAACAAAAGGAATCAAGATGTAACACCTTGATTCCTTTATTTTCTACACCTATATAGATACCCTATTTCAATTTAAACGTCACCGTCACACCGCCGCGTGCATCCACATTATTGAACGCCGCCGTCGTATAAGGAATCGTTTTATTATAATCGAAAAAGAGTCGCAAATCTAAATTCGCATTCAACGTGTAAGACGCAGACGGAGACAATCGTAATGCCTTTGAGCCACTCGAAGGAATCACACTCCCCTGCCCTAATTCCCGATTTTGCGTAATGCGGTCATTCCAAGAAAGACTGAAATCTAATTTCAAATCATTACCTACTTTTTTCTTCCCTTGCGCC
>JBDLWG010000512.1:0-3025 GCA_039804385.1 Bacteroidota bacterium | reverse complement strand
CAAAAAAAAGGCACGTCGTAATGCGAACATTAGACGTGCCGATGGTTTTGCACCTATCTCATCATTCAAACCTTGGTCTCAACCCGTTGGAGAAACAAGAGTGGCAGATAAACTGCCACTTTGCACCAAAGAATTTTAACCTTTAATTTAAAACACCATTTTGTTACCTGTGGCTGTAAAAACGAACATATATATATCATTATAATCAAATTCTTCTTCTTGTAAAAGAATCTTTCGATACCAAAAAAGGATAGCATTTTCATCCTATTGGAAAGTCTTGATTGCAAATCAAGTTGCCCTGTAAATCCTTCAAGAACCTGTAAAATATTTTTAATTTTTCAAATGTGCAAGATAAAACTTATGATAAAACATTTTCTATCATCGAAGTTCGATTGCATTCAGAAAATAGTGTTAAATCAATGGGTTGAATAATAGTTTTGTGCTAATTTTAAAAGAATTTAATTTAATTTTGGATTGCGTTGCTATTTAAGAGCGTTGCAATCGCTGCGCTTATTTGTTGATACAAAGGTAGGATGTTTTTTGACGTTTGTAAAGGAGCAAATGCGTTTTTTGTCAGGTGAATTGACAAATAGAATATTAGGCTTAAAATGCATTAAAATGCATTTTTTAAAGCAAAAATATCTAAAAAAGCTAAAAAAGCCTATTTTAACCCTATTTTTAACCTCTAAAAAGGTTAAAAATAGGGTTAAAATAGGCTTTTTTTGTATTTTTAATTACCAAAAAAAAAGTACTTTTTTTTTAAATCTTGGTTTGTATAACCTTTGGAGGGTTTGTATAACCTTTGGAGGGTTTGAAACCCTCCAAAGGTTGTTGTAGCGGTTGTTGTTGTGGAGGATTAATTCGTTTCCACAAATGAAAAACCGAAAAAACCTTTCTGAACAGGCAATTCAACAGCTGTTCCCGAAGTCATTTCTATGGGAAACAATCGTTTCGGACTGCGCACTCGTTGCGATTCGTTTTTCCATAAAAAAGTCGTATAGAAAAAATCGACCCCTGCATCAGCTGTTGCCACAGCCGCAGCGCGCTCATGCCGTCCGACTCCGAATCGATTGGTTTTCAACGCTTTTTGATTTAAAAATTGTACAGATAACTTGCTTTTCTCGCTTGATGCAAAGTTGTGATTTATAAAACTCGCTAACGGTGGCATCGCAAGGGCTAATCCGACAATACAGATTAAAAACCATTGCGTTTTTTCCAAACTATCGGTCGATTGTCGGGCTTGCAACCAGCCCAAAATCGCCCCGATGACCGCCCCAAATCCCAACGCTCGAAAGAATAAGTGATTGATTTCAAACGTATTCGTAAAATAAGGGACTTCTTTAACGTACAAAAAGAGCGTTCCAAAAATAAGGGCAGCGATACCGATTCCTTTTATCATGTTGGTAATTTTTTTGAATGAAACAATGATTTGAACGGGTAATGTACGCATTTCTACGAGAATAATTGTACATCTTCTCGAATTTTCGTGCATATTTGCACCTTTGTTTAACAAACCTAATATCATGCTTTTAACGATTGCTACCACACACGCGCCTGCAACAGACCTTGGTTTTTTGCTCCACAAACACCCCGATAAAGTGCAATCTTTCGAGATTACTGGTGGAAAAGCGCATGTTTTTTACCCCGAAGCCACTGCTGAACGCTGTTCGGTCGCGCTTTTATTGGAAATCGATGCTATCAATTTGGTTCGGCAACTCAAAACCCCTAATAGCAGTGTTTCTTTGCAACATTATGTGAATGACCGCCCGTATGTGGCTTCTTCGTTTATGAGTCATGCGATTAGTGCGGTTTTTGCGTCGGCGATGAACGGGCGTTGCGAAACGCGCCCTGCTTTGATTGACCAAAAAATGGCTTTGGAAGCCACCCTTGCAGTCGTCAAAGTGAAAGGGGGGGAAGGCTTTTTGAGGTCTGTTTTTGAACCTTTGGGCTATACGGTTTTAGCTGAAAATCATATGTTGGATGAGGTGTTTACGGATTGGGGCAATAGTTCCTATTTTACCATTCACTTGCGTAATACATTGGCAATCAAAGACTTATTATCCCATCTTTTTGTATTATTGCCTGTTTTGGATAATGAAAAACATTACTTTATCAGCAAACATGAAGTCGAAAAATTATTGGCAAAAGGCGGTGATTGGTTGCCTACGCATCCCTACAAAGAAGCGATTGTGCGACGCTATTTGCGCAATGTGGGCAATTTAACGAAATTGGCGATGGCGCAATTAACGGATACGAGCTTGGTGGAGGACGATGAAGAATCATTAAGCAATGAACCTGTTGCCCTTAAAAAACGAAAAAATGATTTGCATTTTCAACGATTGGAATCCGCAGCAGCCGTTTTGGTGCAAAGTGGGGCGCAATCGGTGGTTGATTTGGGTTGTGGAGAAGGGAAATTAATGCAAATTTTGATGAAAATCGGTCAATTTCGCAAAATTACAGGCATGGATGTTTCCATGACGGAGTTGCGCAAAGCCAAAGACCGCCTTCATTGGGACGAACTTTCGCCGCGTGAATTGGAACGACTGACTTTGATGCAGGGTTCTTTGACGTTTCGGGATAAGCGATTGGTGGATTTTGATGCGGCGGCGTTGATTGAAGTCATCGAACATTTGGATTTGGAACGATTAGCGGCTTTGGAACGAACGGTTTTTGAGTTTGCAAAACCGAAAATGGTAATTGTCACGACTCCCAATTCGGAATACAATGTCAAATATGATACTTTAAGTGCAGGTGATTTTCGGCATGATGACCATCGTTTTGAATGGACACGAGCCGAATTTGCGGCTTGGGCAACGAAAATAAGTCAGCAATTTGGTTACACTTTTGAAATATTAGGTGTTGGTACGTTGGATGAAAAAGTTGGAACGCCTTCGCAAATGGCGGTATTTAAAAAACAAGTATAAAATTTAAAATGACTCTAAAAATTCCAGAATTGTCGCTCGTCGTTTTAATAGGTACGAGTAGTTCGGGCAAATCCTCTTTGGCGAAACGATTGTTTAAACCG
>JBDLWG010000511.1:0-2898 GCA_039804385.1 Bacteroidota bacterium | reverse complement strand
GATTACGGTACAGGTGGCAATTGTGCAGCGCGTTATACGCACACGTTGGTTGGTACAGACCAATGCGAAGGCGGTAACGGTACATTAGGTTTAACTTACTCTTGGACCTTAGTTCGGGCAGATGGATTACCGATTGTACCTGCTTCGGCAAATGTAACATTGGTGATGGGTTACAGTGGTACGACAAACACAATTGATATTCCATCTTTAGCCTATGACATCACGTACAAAATTAGCTGGACTTTAGCAGACCGGTGTGGTAATTCTGGACATGATGAATATGAAATCCGTTTCAGAGATTGCAAAAAACCGGGTATTACGTGTTCAAATATCAATGCGGAAATCATGCCTACAACAGGAAATGTTGGCGGTGGTGGTCAAATTGAAGTTTGGGCGAGCGAATTTATCAATTCTATCGCAGACAATTGTGCGATTGATAGAAATAAAGTACGGGTTCGCAGACAAGGCGCAGGTCAAGGTTATCCTGCTGCTGCGGCGAATCGGGCGATTACATTTACCTGTAGCGATTACACAGCGAATGCAAGCCACACCGTATTAGTAGAAGTATGGGCAGTGGATGAATCCAGAAATCTGTCTAATGGCGACATTGGCAATGCCGATTTCTGTTTAGCAACTGTTACGTTGCAAAATAACATGGGTGCTTGCGGACCTTCAGGCGATGTCGTGCGCATCAATGGCGGTATCCAAACAGAAGCGCGTACGAATATCGAAAACGTAACCGTTAAGGCAAGTTTGAATGGTAGTCAATTAGCGGGTTCGGTAACGACACGGACTGATGGTTTATTCAGTTTGTCAGGTTTGACGACGGCGCAAAACTACGCCGTACGTGGTGAAAGAGTGGATAATCCATTGAATGGTGTAACGACTTACGATATTGCATTGATGAGTCGCCACATTTTGGGTACAGAAGTTTTAAATTCTCCGTTCAAAATCATTGCGGCAGACGTAAATGGTGATAGAGAATTGAATACAGGCGATATGATTGCTTTACGTCGGGCGGTATTACATTTGGCTCCGACCTTCCCGAACAATGTACAATCTTGGAGATTTGTCAACAAAACGTATGCATTCCGCAGCGCAACGAATCCACTTGGGGAAGACTTCCCAGAAGTGGTCAACGTGACGAATGCAGCTCGCGGCAGTAATGCAGCCGATTTTATCGGGATTAAAGTGGGTGACTTAAATAGTAGTGCAACCGCAAATAATTTAGCGGGCTTAGACATTCGCGGTGCAGCAGGTACGGTGACGTTGAAAACAGATGATTTGAACTTAGTCGCAGGTAAAACTTATACGGTTCAATTAAAATCAGATGATTTCAAAGTAGCAGGTGTTCAAGGAACGTTGAATTTGGCAAACGGTTATGCAGACCAAATCGCGGTAACAGGTCAATTGCCGAATATGGCTGAAGGCAACTTCGGTGTATTCAACAATGCGGTTACCATGAGTTGGGATGGCAAGGCAAATGTCGAAACAGATGTCTTAACCTTGACATTCCGTGCGAAACGCGATGGCAAATTGAGCGAAATCTTAACAGTTGGCTCGAATTTGACTTATGCAGAAGGCTACAATGCAACAGGCGAATCATTTAGTGTGAATTTGAAATTCAACAATGGCAAAGTATCCGGTAGTGAATTTGCATTATACCAAAACGAACCGAATCCATTTGACGGAACGACTAAAATCGGTTTCAACTTGCCCGAATCGGCAAAAGCGACGTTATCGATTTATGACGTAACTGGCAAATTGGTGAAAATGGTAGAAGGTAATTACACAGCAGGTTACAATGCATTGCAATTGACGAAAACGGATATGAATGTAAATGGCGTATTATACTATCGCTTAGAAAGCGGCAACAATACAGCAACCAAGAAGATGATTATTATGGAGTAATTGTAAGGTTTTATGGAGGGCAAAAGTGGTAATTTTTCAACACTTTTGTCCTCTTTTAACCCTTTATGGAGCTGATTTAAGACTAAAACAAAAAAATTAAAGTTCAAAGAGTGCGATTTTGAGGCGTTTTAAATTATTAAAATGCCTTAAAATTGTTTTTTTGAATGAAATTATCATACCGAAAACCGCCTTTGAGAAAAGGATTTTTTATAAAAGAAATATGCTTTAAATCGGTTTTTGGGATGGCCTCTCGGTGTGCGCATTGAGGGGCTTTTTTTATATTTGAAGCATTCCGTTTCAAAAAAAGCGTAAAAAAGGGAGCAACGTTAAAAAAAAACGCCTACCTTTGTTACAAAAAGAAGGTAATAAAATGTCAGAAATTCGATTAATGGTTCCAGAAGAGCATTTAAGTTCATTTTTGCTGTATTTGGAAACAATCACTTATGTAAAAGTTGAGCAAGTCCGTATCCCTAAAAAAAGGAAACCGATTGCAAAATCCACAAAAGCGCGTGCCTTACAAACATTGCCGCTAAAGGATCCATTACGTCAAACCATTAAGCCTATTCGCCGCCAAATAATCCAAGTGGACACTACACTGCAATTAGAAAACGCGTTTCGTATCATTGATGCAGGAACCGATTTCACAGCATTAGGCGATCCTGTCGAATGGCAACTCGCTCAACGCCGTGACAGAGAATTGCCCTTTTTCTAACAGGTGAACCAATATCAATCAAACAACTATGAAATTAATTGATACTAACATGATTATATATGCTGCAAACCGTGCGTAGCACCGTAACATTTGTAGTAGAAAAACAATAAATAAACCCATTTCGGAGGTGCGTAGCACCGTAACATTTGTAGTAGAAAAACAATAAATAAACCCATTTCGGAGGTGCGTAGCACCGTAACATTTGTAGTAGAAAAACAATGAATAAACCCGTTTCGGAGGTGCGTAGCACCGTAACATTTGTAGTAGAAAAACAA
>JBDLWG010000510.1:0-19241 GCA_039804385.1 Bacteroidota bacterium | reverse complement strand
CCGCATTGGAGGTGCGTAGCACCGTAACATTTGTAGCAAAATGGAATTAAAACCCGCATTGGAGGTGCGTAGCACCGTAACCTTTGTAGAAACGATGTGAATGTTACGGTGCGACGCACCTCAAACGCGGGTTCCAATTCCATTTTGCTACAAAGGTTGCGGTGCTACGCACCTTTTTTGATTCTGTGGGTAATGGATAGGGTTGTAACCTCGCCGACGTTGGAGAGGTTCTTTTTGATAGCTTATTACGGCGCGACTGCTTATAAGGAGGTAGAGGGAGTAAAAATTTTTAAAAATGTTTTCTTTTGCAAAAAAATCATTTTTAAAAATTTTTGCTCCCTCTGGAAGGTTTTTCCAAAATGGATTTATTGCCCGCCATTGGCTTTTAATAAATCGGGTTTGAGTTGCAAGGCTTTTTGGTGTAATTCATTGGCTTTCAATGGGTTGCCGATATTGCCAAACGCGCTGCCTAAATCAAAAATCGCTTGTGGATTCTTGGGTTGTAAATCCACAGCACGTTGAAAATACTCCAATGCCTTTTGCGCATTGCCAAAAGTGCCATACGCTACCCCTAATAAACGCACCGTTTCAAATTCATTCGGACGCAAAACCAACGCTTTTTCCAAATATTCCACACATTTTTTGCCATCTTGCTTGACTTGCCCATAATATTGTCCCGCTTCTCGATAGGATTTCAACAAATTGTTTTCGGCATCTTTATAACCAGGTGCGAGTTGCAAGGTTTTTTGAAAGGCTTCAATCGCTTTATCAAAATCTTTCAAATAGAAATAGGCATTTCCAAGCAACAAATACGCATTTTTATTCAAGGGATGGATTTCAATCGACTTTTTCAAATGCTGAATCCCGATTTGTAAAGTTGCCGCATCTGGATTTTTAGGATTGTCTTTAAACGCTTTTTCAATGGTTTGACCACCTGCGGAACATTGGACTTTGGCACTTTTTTCAGAAACGTTCACATCCGTCGTAAAAAGCGTATAATCATCTTTCCAATCAAAATTTCTCGTAAACGTTTTGATTCCAAATAAAATTGCAATCATACACGTTGTTGTTAAAATAAGATTGGTTTTGTTTTTTAAAACATTCATCAACAAAACGCTCACCACTAAGCAAAATCCAACACTCGGCATGAAGACAAAGCGTTCTGCCATATTCGTACCCACTGGAAACACAATGTTGGAAACAATAAAAAGCGTTCCCAAATAGAATAAAATCCCAAAACCATCGATTTCGCCTTTAAAAAACCGTTTCGTTCCCCAATAAACCAACCCAAGATGCGCCGCCAAACTCAATAAGACCATCGGATGTCCAAAACGCATGGTATCAATATATTTTGGATAATAATCATGCGTCAATGGATGTGGAAAGAGCAATAAAACAATATATTTACCCAATGTATAAAGAATTGTTGCCATTTTTTCCATGAAATCGAATGGTACATATTGTCCATTTTCTAATTTTAAAAATGGATTATTTAACAATTCCATTTGTTCGCTGCCAAATTGATTGCCAATCGCACTTGCCCGCAAACCGAGAAATAGTGCTGTCGCTACCCCAAATGGCAACATCGGCATTATCATTTTTGAAACATTTTGATTTAAAAATAAATAATACATCATCGGCACTATCATCAAAAACGTAATCGCGTTTTCTTTCGACAACAAAGCAATAAAGAATAAAATTCCGCTAATGATACCATAAGCAATCTTTTTTTTGGTCAAAAATTCAATCGAAAACCAAACCGCGCCTAAACTCCCTAATAAAGTCATAATTTCATCCCGTCCTTTGATATTCGCCACCACTTCGGTATGAATCGGATGCACCGTAAAAAGCAAGGTCGTGATAAAAGCAAGCATGCCCGCCACTGCCAAATCAGTTTGTTTTTTATAATTCAATAATTTTAACAACAAAAAGTATAAAACAACGCATGTCAGTGCGTACCAAAGTACATTGAAAAGGTGTCCAAAAAGGGGATTTTTGCCGAAAAATTGGTATTCAACCGCGAACATCATCAACGTAAACGGTCGATACCGCCCACCTGCCACTAAATTGGCTTTGCCCGCTTCTTTGAAAAATCCATAAAAAGTATCATATTTTAATAAGCCTCCCCAACCTGAAATTCCTTGTTGTGTAAACATATTATCGGTAATCACAATCGCATCATCTTGGGCGTAATTATGCGTTAACGTATTGGCATACAAGCCAAAAGCAATAATGAAAATTAACCATGCATGTAAAATCGGTTTAGTCCAAAACGATGTATCAGGCGTAGGAGGAGGCAGCAGCCTTGAATCAGGCACGGACGAAGGCAACAGGATTGCAGATGGAACGGTCTTTTTTGGCTTACTTTTCGACATGTTGGCTTAGATTTGAAATAAAAGAATTAAAATCGCACAAATTTCGTCAAAAATACAGAACTTTGCCAAATCTTTGTACGAAAAAATACAGCGATACACCTTTATTACGTTATTGCATCCAAAATCATCATTACTAAACATGAAGAAAATTTTTGTTGCCTTTTGCACCGTTCTAACATTCAGTTCGACGCACGCACAATCATTCCAAGCGACTTCGGAAACGCAATCGTCCGTTTCAGGGCGGGATTTGCCTACTTTTAAACCTGTTGCTCCGCCCGCGTCCATCCAAGATTGGCATTTTGGCTTCCAACTCAGCCCAACATTTAGTTGGATGAACAGCGATAGCAAATACATTCAAAGTGTCAACAAGCCTATTGGTTTGAAATTGGGTGTATTGGTGGAGAAGCGTTTTGCCGATAATTACGCCTTGACGACTGGGATTGGGTTCCATTTCAACACAGGTGGTGGCTTGAAACACGATTATGCAGGTACGTTTTGGACTAATTCTTATGGCGATTTCAATCCAAGACCTGCTGCGACCGATACTTTTATGGCAGGTACTTTATTGAAATACAACCTTCAATTTTTAGAAATTCCAGTCGGTTGGCGGATGCGCACCCAAGAATTTGGCTATATGCGTTATTTTTTAGAGCCGCTTTTGACCTTAGGTATTCGCACACAAGCACGCGGAACGGTTTCTGGCAGTGGCTCTGGCAGTGGCAGATTTGACCAAGAAAAAATTAATATTAAAGAAGCTGTGAATGCGCTAAACTTTTCTTGGGGTTTTGGCGGCGGTGTAGAATACACGATTAGTCAAAATACCGTAGTGGTGGGCGGTTTGTACTTCAATCGCGGTTTTACAGATATGACTTCTGATAGCGATAGCAAATTGATAACGGTTGCAGGTGGAGCGCGTACCGCAGAGGAGGCGAAAAGCGTCATCAATAATTTGACGATTCGTTTAGGTATCATGTTTTAAAAAAAAAGCTTTAAAAGTCGTTAAATTTAAATAATTGACAACAACGTTTGGAGGGTTTAAAACCCTCCAAACGTTATACTATCTTGATAATCAACATTTTAGGAGTTATAATTTTTTGTCGATTTTTTAATTCCAACTCATTCAAACGGAGTCCTTTTTTTAATTCCAACTCATTCAAACGGAGTCCTTTTTTTGATTCAAATAAGCGTTTATAAAAGATGTTTCATCCTGCAAAATTATTGTTATTTGGTGAATATTCGGTTTTGAAAGGTTCACGGGCATTGGCAATGCCATTGAATGCGTTTCGGGGCAGTTGGAAATATTCCGTACAGCCGCATTTGCAACACGATTTGGTTCAATTGGGGCAATATTTGAAGGAAAAAGTGGAAAATTCAGATGCTTTTTTGAATACCGATGGCTTTTTGAATCATCTATCGAAAGGCTTGTATTTCGATTCCAATATTCCGCGCGGTTATGGTGCGGGCAGTTCTGGGGCAGTTTGCGCGGCGGTCTATGAGCGATTTGGGATTTTCAAAACCCAAGATATAGCAGTTTTGAAACCAATTTTTGCACAAATTGAAAATTATTATCATGGGAATAGTTCGGGTTTTGACCCGCTTATTTCCTATTTGAAACAACCTGTTTTAATTAATTCGGATAAAACATTGCAAACCATTGATTTAAAAGAAAATACAGGTGTGAAAATGTTTTTAATGGATACCAAATATCCGCGTAAAACAGAGCCACTCGTACAACTTTTTTTAGAAAAATGTAAACAAACGGATTTCAATACCGCGATTTCAACACAAGTCGTGCCTGCGATGAACGAAACGTTGAACGCCTTTTTGCAACAAGATAACGATACTTTTTTTGATAATTTACAGGAATTAAGTGCTTTACAATTTCAATATTTTAAAGATATGATTCCAACTGATTTTCAAACGATTTGGAAAGATAGTTTGAATCAAAAGGAATTTCAATTGAAATTATGTGGCGCAGGTGGTGGCGGTTTTTTACTCGGTTTTGCGAAAACGGAAGCGATCATAGAAAAAATTTCCAAACAGCGTGTGAAAATATGGACTTTTTGAATTAGGATTTTTAAGATTATTTGGATTTTTTTTAGGATTATAAAAAAATCCGAATCATCCCAAAAATTTTAATTCAAAACTTTTTTTAAATTTTTTTTTGTGAATCGTTTGAAATTTCCATAGTCGTTATAAATTTACACCCGAAAACGAAAAGCAGAAAAGCTGTTTTATCGCTTTCAATGCGCTAAGGATTGATTATCAACGCCTTAACCATTTTTTTAAAACTTATTTCTTAACGGAACCCGATTCTTCAACCGAAATGCCGCCGTCAAAACCATTTTGATTTAGGATTGAAAGGACGATTGACGGGTCAATAAAGGCTTCAAAACAAGCGTAATAGCTTAAAAAAGGCTCAACATGGCAAAAAAAGTCGCAAAAAAACGAATCGTTAAAGATTACGACAAATTACCGAAGGACACCATTATCCAAGTGAAAATGGAGTATCCAAACGGTTTCGCGCATAAACTCATTATGTACACCACCCCAAAAGGCGATAAAGTATCTGCATTGCCTTTTGAAACGGAAGAGGTGTATTATTTAATCCGCATGACGGTGCAAGAAGCGCGTCAAATCATCCGCGATGATGAGGATTATGATGAGGATGGTAAATTGCGCGAAGATTTCAACTTGGAAGATTTGGACATTGCAGGTCTGGCGAAAGAAGATGAAATCTCCACTAGCAACGACGATGACGATGATGAAGAAGATTACATCCGCGTTCGCAGAGGTCGCCGTCGCAATGACGATGAGGATGAAGACAACGATGATTATTAGTGCAATGGTGTTGTCTTAGAATGCAGTTTTAAAAGATTGGAGTCGGAAAATAAATTTCCCGACTCCAATCTTTTACATCCGCATTCCAAAAAAAATCCGTGAACATTCGTCCAATCCGTGTCATCCGTGTTCCCAATTGTATTGCAAAAGTATCGTAAGATTTGATGAATCAAAAAAAAAGAGCTACTTTTGCAGCCAAAAGAGCTAAAAAAATGATTCAAACGGACATTTTAATTATTGGAGCGGGTCCTTGTGGCTTATTCACCGTTTTTGAAGCGGGTTTACTCAAACTACGCTGTCACCTCATTGATTCGTTGCCGCAAGCGGGCGGTCAATTGACGGAAATTTATCCGAAAAAACCCATTTATGATATTCCGGGCTATCCGTCTGTGTTGGCAGGCGATTTGGTTAAAAACTTGATGGAGCAAATCGCACCTTTCAAACCCACTTTCACCTTCGGCGAAAGGGCAGAACAGATTGAAAAGTTGCCTGATAACCGATTTAAAATCACCACTATCAAAGGGACGCAAATCGTCGCGCCTGTGATAGCGATTGCAGGCGGTTTGGGTTGTTTTGAACCGCGCAAACCACCGATTGCGAATATCGTCGATTTTGAAGATAAAGGCGTTGAATATATTGTTAAAGACCCTGAATTGTACCGCAATAAACGCGTTGTGATTGCAGGCGGCGGCGATTCGGCTTTGGATTGGACGATATTTTTAGCAGATGTTGCCCAAGAAGTCACGATGATACATCGGCGTTCCGAGTTTCGCGGGGCGTTAGATTCGGTCGAAAAAGTCATGGATTTGAGAGAAAGGGGCAAGATTAAAGTCATCACCCAAGCCGAAGTCGTTGGACTCCATGGCAATGGCAAATTACAAGAAGTGGTCCTTAAACATGATAAATTGGGCATGATTCGGCGCGAAACAGACCATTTTGTACCTTTATTTGGGCTTTCGCCGAAATTGGGTCCGATTGGCAATTGGGGTTTGAACATTGATAAAAACGCGATTGAAGTCAATACGCTGGATTACGGGACGAATGTGCAAGGCATTTTTGCCATCGGTGACATCAATACATATGCGGGAAAATTGAAATTAATCCTTTGCGGTTTCCACGAAGCAACGATGATGGTGCAATCGGCTTTCAAAATCGTGCATCCGAATAAAAAACTATCTTTTAAATATACGACTGTTACAGGTATTGATGGCTTATAACTTTAAACAATGATATGAATTGGATTAAAACCATTAGTTGGCTCATTCAGAAAGAAATGCGTTTAGAGTGGCGGCAAAAGTACGCTTTGGGCGGCATCATCCTCTATGTTTTTTCAACGATATTCATCGTTCACCTCTCCGTTTTGAAGGTGAATGTTAATGTTTGGAATGCCCTTTATTGGATCATCGTCCTATTTGCCTCCATCAATGCAATCGTTAAAAGTTTTATACAAGAAAATTCTAATCGACAATTATATTACTACACGTTGACGCATCCGACCGCGATTATTCTTTCCAAAATTATTTATAATACGCTGTTGTTATTGATAATCAATGTTTTAACGTTTTTCGTATTCAGTTTAGTGGCGGGCAATCCTGTGGTAGATATGCCGCGTTTTTTAATTGCCATCTTTTTGGGGAGCATTGGATTTGGGATAACCTTCACATTCCTTTCCGCAATAGCGGCAAAAGCTGCCAATGCAGCAACGTTAATGGCGATATTAAGTTTTCCAGTGATATTACCCATTTTGGCAACCTTGATAGAATTATCCTTTACAGCGATTCGCATCCAAGATACAGCCGTGATTGGAAATAGCATTCAAACTTTATTAGCGATTGACAGTATTTTATTGGCATTATGCTTTGTTTTATTTCCATATCTTTGGCGGGATTAAGTAGTTGAACTAAATCTAATGTGCAAAAGGTGCGTCAAGTTTCAAACTTGACGCACTTTGATTTGTAAAATTCCGCAAAAGGTGCGTCAAGTTTCAAACTTGACGCACCTTATACAAACTTATTTTGAATTAGAGTTGAAATCTTGACAATGTTGTGGTACTATAAATGTATCACCTCCCCATATGCCGCCGCTGTAGCCTCCATAAAGGCTTCACTCATCGTCGGATGTGGATGAATCGCTTTCAACATTTCATGTCCAGTCGTTTCCAACCTTCGGGCAACCACCACTGAGGCAATCATTTCCGTCACATTCGCCCCAATCATGTGTGCGCCTAACAATTCACCATATTTGGCATCATAAATCACCTTCACAAAACCTTCACCTACACCTGCCGCTTTCGCCTTGCCCGAAGCAAAAAAAGGAAATTTCCCAACTTTCACTTCATACCCTTTGGCTTTTGCGTCTTTTTCAGTATAGCCGACGGACGCAATCTCAGGAATGCAGTAAGTACAACCTGGAATATTGTTATAATCTATTTTTTCAACCTGCTTACCTGCGATTTTTTCAACACAAAGGATTCCTTCCGCGCTCGCCACATGTGCTAACGCCTGTGTTGCCAATACATCGCCAATCGCATAAATACCTGGCACATTCGTCTGATAAAAATCATCTATGCTGATAAATCCGCGTTCCATTTTCACACCCAAAGCCTCTAAACCAATATTTTCCGTATTCGGCGTAACGCCTGCTGCGGACAGAACGACCTCACAATCAATGATTTCGGTTGCACCAGTCGCTTTATTTTTGACTTTCACTTTGCAAACGCTGCCTGTGGTGTCCACCGTTTCAACAGAGGTTCCTGCCAAGACGCGAATCCCTTTTTTCGTATAAATTTTAGTCAATTCTTTGGAAATATCCGCATCTTCTCGCGGGACTAAACCTTGATCCATAAATTCGACCACCGTTACTTGCGTTCCAATCGCATTATAAAAATACGCAAATTCAACCCCAATCGCGCCTGCGCCAACGACAACCATGCGTTTCGGTTGTGTTGTCAAAGTCATCGCTTTGCGATAATCAATGATTTTTTGACCATCGATTTTAAGATTTGGCAATTCTTTAGCGCGTCCGCCAGTGGCAATGATGATGTTTTTGGCAGCATACAAGGCTTTTTTGCCTTGTGCATCCGTCACTTCCACTTGTTTGCCCCTCAATAATTTGCCAAAACCGTTGATAACCGTAATTTTATTTTTGCGCATCAAAAGACTCACGCCATTTTTCATGCCTTCCGCGACGGTTCGACTGCGCTGAACCATGCCTTTAAAATCAGCCGTTGCGCCTTCGACTTGAATCCCGTAATCTGCTGCGTGTTGAATATATTCAAAAACTTGCGCACTTTTCAACAACGCTTTCGTTGGAATGCAACCCCAATTGAGGCAAATCCCACCCAAATTTTCGCGTTCCACAATGGCAACATTTAGGTTCAATTGCGCTGCGCGAATCGCTGCAACATAGCCGCCAGGGCCACTTCCAATAATAATAAGGTCGAAATTCATGTCGGATACAGTTGACGATTTAGATTTTTAAAAATATTCTGTTTCTAAAAAAAAAAGAATTTATAGATGGTTGTTTTCAAGGGCGCAAAGTTAAAAGGAATTTAGGAAAATTTTGCAAAAGGCTTGAAAATTAAAATCATGGTGGGGAGTGGAATAACTTGCGGCAAGTTGCAACTTGCCGCAAGTTTGCTCGAATATTTGGTTTTCAATTGAAATGCGAAGCGTGGGAATAACTTGCTGCAAGTTGCAACGCTATCCATTACCCACAGCATCAAAAATCCCGAAGGGATGTCATTGGGGTAACTCAAACGAGACTTCACCCCCTTGAATCCCGAAGAGATGACACTTCGGTAGCTACAAAAGGGTCATCCCTTCGGGATTTTAAGATCATTTTTTCTGAATTTGAATCAATACTTGTTGTACCAAATAGACTCCGCCAATCATCATCGCCGAACCGCCGACAAAAGGCAACCAATACGCAAAATCATACAAAAAACCACCCATAAAAGGTCCGATAACTCGCGCAATTGACCCAAAAGATTGGCTTAAACCCAACATACGCCCTTGTTCATGTGGCGGAATTTGTTGAGAAGTGATAGATGCCATACTCGGTTGAAGGCAACCCGCGCCCAAAGCGATGAAAGTCATGGAAACCACAATCCCTTGCGCAAACAGATATTTCGGTACAATCGGCATTAACAACAAACCTATCATCATAAAAAAACAACCATATAACAAAAGGCGTAGTTCTCCAAAATTTTTCACCATCAAACCCACTAAACCACCTTGCACAAAGGCGGTCACTACGCCGATAAAGGCAAAAACATATAAAATTTGCTTTTTTTCCAATCCATAATGTTCTCTCCAAAGCAAGGGAGAATTGATGTGCATCATGGAAAAAGCCGTGATATAAACGAGATTCAACAAAAATAATTCTCGAATAATCGGTCTTTGCAGTGCCATTTGGTAATCTTGAATCGGAATAAATTGAATGGGTGCAGTGCTATTTTTGCTTTTCAACGATTCAGGCAAGGAAAAATAAGCCCAGATAAAGTTAATCGCACAAAGTCCTGCGGCGGTGAATCCAATCCCACTTACGCCTAATTGCTCACTTAGCAATGCGCCAAATAGGGGTCCGAATACAAACCCTAATCCAAAAGCCGCCCCTATCATGCCCATTGATTTTGCCCGATTTTCGGGGGTTGAAATATCGGAAATGTAGGCTTGTGCCACTGAAATATTCGACGAACCGATGCCTGATAACAATCGAGAAAGGATCAATAAAGGCAACGTTTTGGCAAATCCAAACAGAATATACGCGATAACATTGATTGAAATAGTTATCAATAAGATGGGTCTGCGCCCAAAACGGTCACTATAACTGCCGAGTAGCGGCGTAAACAAGAAGTTCATCAGTGAATAAACAGCAGCGATGATGCCTACTTGGATATTATTCGCGCCTAATTCTTTGATGTAAATCGGCAAAATGGGGACAATTAACCCAAATCCTAACAGGTCAATAAAGACGGTCAGGAAAATCACTCGTAAAGAGGCTTGTTTCATGGGTCAAAAATACGTTTTTTTATTTTTTCCAACCCAAAAAAAACGGCAGCCTTCCCTCTTATTGGGTAAAGCCGCCGTCACGAACTTAACACAAAACTATGCCCTCTGTTTTTAAACAAACCAAAAGACGCTTACTTATTTCACAGCAGTAGGCAAATTCATGGCATCTTCGATTTTAATGCCTGTCGCACTACCACTTTTAACGATTTTTACTTCAGTGCGCCGATTGACTTGATGCTGAATTTCGGCACAAGCCGTTCCATCTTTGCAACGATTTAATAAACTCGTCTCGCCAAATCCAACGGCTTTAACCCGTTCTGGCAAAATGCCGCCTAAGATTAAATATTGAATCGCATTATCCGCCCGCCGTTGCGAAAGCAATTTGTTGTACTCCGCTTTGCCGCGACTGTCTGTATGCGAACCCAATTCAATTTCCATATCTGGATATTTTTTCAATAGACTAATTAAATTATCCAAATCAGGACGCGCATCAGGGCGAATCGTCGCATCATTATAATTGTAATAAATCCGACGCATTTGTAAAACCATGCCTTCTGAAATCACCGTTTTGCCAACACTTCGGTTGCTCGATTGACTCGAATCCACACTGTTACCAATGTTTGCAGCCATGCCACTCATGTCTGTAATCGTCAAAACGACATTTTTAGCCTTATCACAAGGCGAATTGATGGTCGAAACCATTTCTGTATTGGACGTTTTCACGCCGCTACTCGCATTGACTTTGTACGATTCGTTGCATTTCAAATAACCACTGAAATTGCCCCGATAATCCGTATATAACATCGCAGATTCGCCTGAAGTGAGGTTGGTCAAACTTATCGTCGCCCCTTGCACCAAAACCCCATCTTTCCCTTGCACACTGCCCAATAAAGGAACCATGCCATCCACTCTATCCAAATACACAATAATTAAATGTCTTTTATCTAAATCATTGATATTCAATTGTTTGTTTTTATAACCTTGTTTTTTAACATTGAAAATATAACCCGCTTTCGGCAATCGCAATTGGACAATACCTTGTTCATTAGTGGCTTCCATTTTGCCATTTTTGTCAAACGCATTGGGATTAATAACGCCATTTGTGACCATATCACTCGGTTTGCCTTCCACGCCTGCCAACAATTGACTGACGGTCATTTCATTCAAATTCGTGTAACAAACCACTGCATTTTCCAATTCGGTCAAGGTATTTTTATCAATGACTTGAACCGTCAACAAACTGCCATTTTTATTAATTGGGGCAAATTCATCACAATTATCATCCTCCTCATCGACCAAAGTTGCAGGCGCATGGAAATTATAAATATCATCCTCCCCTACTCCACCGCCACGATTCGACGAAAAATAACCATTTTTCCGATCCAAATCGACGATTAATCCAAAATCATCTTTATCCGTATTGAACGTGCGTCCTAAATTTTTAGGTGCTTGGAAACCCGCTTTGCGATTGGGCTGCGTATAAAACAAATCCAAACCACCTGCGCCAATCAAGCCGTCTGAGGAGAAAAACAACGTTCCATCAGGATGAATGAAGGGAAAAACTTCATTTTTAGCCGTATTGATTTTCGGTCCGAGATTGACAGGTTTGCCCCATTTGCCATCCATTCCTTTTTCGCAAACATATAAATCCATCCCGCCATAACCGCCTTCTCGGTTGGAGGCGAAAAATATTTTATCGCCATCTGCCGAAATCGACGGATGACAAGCATCACTTTCATTGTCATTGAAAGCCAATTCAGCGGGTTCACCCCATTTAGATGCCTTCATTTCTGCCGTATAAATTTTCAAACGCGCTTTGCCTTTGGTGTAACTCGCTTTGTTACCATCATTATTATTGCGCGTGAAGTAAATATTTTCACCTGTTTTGTCGAAAGTCAGAGGACCTTCATGCAGGATGCTGACCAATTCATTCGCAAACGGTTTGGGCGTGGTTAATTTCCCACTCGTGTCGCGCAAAGCGACGAAAATGGACATGGTTTTGCGCCCAATTTTACCATCGAATACTTTTTCTTTGCCTTTAACGGCGTTACTCGATACGAATACAATTCCATCTGCATAAAAAGCAGGACTAAATTCTAATTGATTCGTATTAATTGTTTTCTCATTTGTAATGAAAACGGGATGTTTTGGAGTCTCCTGTGCTTTTGCTATTTGCCAGCCATTTGTGATGAACACCGTGCTGACTAAAAGAGCGATTTGAAATTTTTTCATGTTAGATTGTTGGATTAAATCAAAAAAATTGGTTATTGCCTGTGAGATTCGTTTTTGTAGTGGGGACTTACGTAACACTTACGTGACACTTACGTAAAGTCCCCGCAAAATGGGGGACTTTACGTAAGTGTCACGTAAGTCCCTAAAAGAAAAATCGAGGATTGCTTAAATCGCCCCCCATTTTATGGTTGTTGCCAAAGTCGTAACGCATTAGTAATTCAACGCCACCTTTGTTGTACTTTTGCAGTTGCGAAAGGCTGAAATCGTACCCCAAACCAAATCCTAATTGGGGCGATGTTTGGAAAAAAGTGATGGCATCTATCGAATCGCCTAAACCGGATTCTCCAATCCGATAGGAAATCCCACCCGAAAATCGATAATTATACATCACTGACATATTCACATCCAAACTCCAAGGAGCATTTTGCACGTATTTAAACATTAAAGAGGGTTTAAAATGCCACATTTGAGACATTCTAAACAATCCGCCTGCCATGGCATAATAGTGCGTTTGCTCCCTTGCCAATTGGTCGGGAGAAGCGACATTGGTTTCACTGGCTATAAAATTGCGATACAAGTACGGCGCGGACATGCCGATATAAAAATCTTTGTAATCAAAATACAAACCTGCACCAATATTGCCCGCCATGACGGTTTGAACGCCATTGAGTTGTAAGGCTTGGTCACCGCCTTCGCGGATGTACAAAGTCGGGTCACTCAAATCAACGGCGTAACGCCGCATCGCGCCCATCATCCCAATCCGTAAACTGGTGCTTTGTGTATTAAAAATATCATAACTGTATGCTAATGAACCAGTTGTCATCCCCATAACACCCGTTTTTTGATTGGCAACCGTTACGCCAACACCGCCTTTTTTGGATAAAAAAGGGGCATCAAACGACACGACTTGCGAAACAGGTCTGCCTTTAAAACCCATCCATTGATTGCGATAGATGCCTGTAACCGAAGCGGTTCGTCTTGCTGCCGCAAAAGCGGGATTGACGGCCAATTTATTATACATAAATTGGGTAAATTGTGCTTCCTGTTGTGCTTGTGCAATGAAACCGTTTATCAGAATGCTGCATAAAGCCCATATTTTTTTCATTGATGGTAAGATTTTTTGGGAATGATTGGGTTTGAATTAAGATTTTTAGGATTAAAATCCTAAAAATTATAATTCAAAGCCCAATCATTCATAAGTTAAGATTCGTTTTTGGAAGCTAATCAGCGATTTTCAATAATCTGTTTAAAATGTAAATTTTCATTTTGTTGAGACACGCCCGTTAAAGCATTGTTATCTAAATATGGTGACAAATCCTGCGGTCGGTTCTGCGCCCGGTTCGCGGGTGAAGATGTAATAATACGTTCCGTCAGGCAAGGGTTGACTTTTGAATTGTCCGCCCCAATCGTTTTTATACGGTGTGGCTTTGAATACTAAATCGCCCCATTGATTGTAAATAACCAATTCGGTCTGGTTATGATTCAGGTCAAGGTCGTCTATAACCAAATAATCATTTACACCATCTCCATTGGGCGTAATAATATTTGGAACACCACTCGCAGCTGTGCGTCTTGGGTCTTTTATCGTGATGAATCCAAAACCTGTTTTACACAAACCAGCACATTCTTCATAACAAACTTCATACGCATACGTCACCGTTCCTGTGAAACTTGGAGACGGCGTGTACGAAATCGTGCCATCTGCCTGCATCAACAAAACGCCTGCACTCGGTTGACTGACCAAACGAACCGTCCGTCGCGCGCCTACCATCAAGCTGTCATTTACCAAAACATTGCGTTGGAAAGGCGTGAGCAACGAAATCGTATCGTAATCATTCCGCAAACCTGGTAAATCCAAAATCGCTACATCCACCGTTGCTGTGTAATTACACGTACCAAGCGTCATCGTAACGGTGTAACGTCCTGCATTCGCTGCCGAAACATTCGGAACCGTTCCGCTTTGACGATTCATCGTGAAACCTTGTGGGCCCGTCCATGAATACGTTGCATTCGGATACGTGCGCGCACTTAGCGCGATGAATGAACCGCGACAAGCCTGTTGCCGTTCTGAACCATCTGCCAATAATTGCACAGGGACGACTTTGATAACCAATTGACAATCCGTCGTTTTGCCTGTACCGTCTTTGGCGCGGTAACCCATTTTATGAATGCCTAAACCAAAGGTGCTACCGCTTTTCAAGCCTGCTGAATCAATCAAAGCAATGCTTGGTGTACCACAATCATCGGTTGCTCGTGGTGTTAAATAATTGATTTTCAATTTGTTACAAGCCGTGTCTTTTAAAACGCTGGTCAAAACATGGCTGCTATCCGACACAATCAAGCCCGCTAAGGACACGACAACCGTATCAGGACAAACAAATTGAGGCGCAATCCTATCCACACAACCGCATTGTACAGCAGGACAAACGCTTAGATTTTCAAAAACACCACCCGCTTTGGTTAAAAACAGGCTGTAATCAAACGGCTGTCTTGAAATGTTGGCAACTTCACTCATGCCCGTAATGGGAAAAGTGTTGTCATCATGCCATTTCAATTGAAAACACGAATCCAATTTTACCAAATCAAATTGAATCGTAGCAACGGTTGTCCAAACATTTGGAACGCTTTGACCGCTTTCATCCGAACCCGTATAAAACGTGTTCACGGAAACAATCCCAGCCGTACCCGAAGCATTGATTTTGCTCCCATTCAAATTCTGAATCCCATAATTCGCATTTCGAGCAGGGGCTTGACTCGAAAAATTGGGTTGAGACACCATTCGTGGATTCCGAATATTGCGGGGGTCATATTCAAAGCGGTAATTGGCATCCCCCATCACGAAACTCGTGCGGTCGGAATGAGCTTTCACTTGTAGTTCGACGGTCACATTTCGGTCGGCGCATTGCAGGTCTTTGAGTTGAAAACGGACATCAAACGCTCCATTTTGGGCGGTTGTCTCACTTCGCATCAACAACAGGGTCAATATCGCCGATAAAAATCGGAATAAATGTCTTTTCATGTTAGCGATTATTTTAATAATAAAAAATACAAAAAGATTGGTCGTAATGCTTTCTCATGTCGCATGAACTGTTTTTTTAGAGGGTTTGAATTAGGATTCTTGGGATTTTCAAGATTAAATTAGGATTGATTTCAAGGATTTTAAATCCTAATCATCAATCCTAATTTAATCTTGAAAATCCTAAAAATCCTAATTCAAACATCCTAATTAGTGAGGTACTCCAGAATATCTACCTGTGTTCAATTTCCACAAATAAGCGTCTTGGAAATTCACATCGGCATCCATATTGAAATCCGTGTACATGTAGCGGTCAAAAATGCCCGATTCCGCTTTCCAATATTGTGAATCTTGGAAATTGATGTCGAAATTGGTATTTTGCGTATCTTTCTTGCCGTCACCAGCCAATAAGACATACTTGCCCCCTTTCGATTTTTGAGCCGTTGTCGGTGGATTGCCGCGTACATACCCGTTTTGCGTTGTAAAGTCAAAAGTCAATTTGCCATTGACCACTGCAACACTATTAGAGGACATCACGCCCATATGATTGCGATGTTCAACCACTACATAGTATTGTCTATTCGGGTCTAAACTCAAACATGGATTGATAAACGTAATCGTTCCATCGGAATGCAACCAACCTGCTGCTTTATACACTTCGCTTGCCGTAGAAGTTTGGTCGGTGCGCAACGAAACCAATACCCAATCCACTACAGTTGCAGGATACGTCCGAATGCTTGCGCCAGTCGTATCGGTGAAAGTCCATGGAGACACGCCATAAGGTTGACCCGCTTGAGTTGCCACTGCAAACATACCAATCGGCGTTTGACCTGGTAGCAAACCGCGTTGATTCAACGTCGTTTTCATCCGTCCAGCAACCGTATCGAAACAACCTTCCAAAATCGCTTTCAACTGTAAAGTGAAGCAAGGGAAATCGTAAATGGTCAAGTAAACCGTTGCGGTATCGCACTTTTGAGGAGAGCCATTATCGCAAACTAAGTAGCGGAATTGGTCAGGTCCTGTGTAGCCTGCTCTTGGAGTATAGACATAAGAACCATTGAAATTCAATGAAACTGTACCATTTGTTGTCGGCGTTACCAACCCGAAACTCAACGATTGACCTGCATTCGGATCCACATCATTCAAGGCAACCGAACTATTCAAGGGCGTGTTTTTCAAAGTCGTACCTGCATCATCGACTGCAACAGGTGGCAAGTTTGAACCCATACCCACTGTGCTGTAAACCGTAACCGTAACGGTTGCCGTATCACAAGCGGTTGGAGTTCCATTATCGCAAACAGCGTATTTGAATATCGCATCACCTACAAAACCAGGTGTTGGTACGAATGTAATCGTTCCATCAGGATTCACAGTGGGTGTACCGCCTGTTGGCGTACCCACCAAAGTTGGATTGCCTAAAGTGCCACCTTGTGGGTCATAGTCATTCGCTTTGACATTCAACACAACCGATTGTCCGATTGGCGTACTACAATTATCGTCATTCGCAACGGGTGGCGTATTCGTGCCAGCAGGCGGATTTGCTTCCCGCACTTCAATCACTAAGGTTGCCGTATCGCAACGAGATGGTGTACCGTTATCGCAAACCGAATATTTGATGGTTTCGGTACCTACAAAAGTTGGATTGGGTGTATAAGTGTAACTACCATTCGGATTCAACACGATAGTACCATTGGTTGGTGCTTGTATCGGTGTTGTGTTCGCAGTGATAGCATCGTTGTCTTGGTCGCGGTCATTGACAAGGACATTGCCAGTCGTTGGCGTGTTTTTCGTCGTATTGTTAATGTCATTTGTTGCAACAGGTGGATGATTGTTCGGCGTGACGTTGAACACCACTTTCACCGTATCACAACCACCTTGATTGTCGCAAACGATATAACAAACGCTGTCTCTACCCGTAAAGGTTGGATTCGGCGTGAATTGAACACACAATTCATGGCTTGCATTGTTCACTGTTGCAACTGCTGTACCTTGTGTCGGCGCACCGCAAAGCGTTACCGTATGCGTATCCGTCGTTTCAGGGTCTGTGATAGGCAAACAATACGTTTTCGTAGAATCTCCTGGCGTATTGATAACGACATCATCGACAACAGGTTTGTCATTTTTAGGCGTAACCACTACTGGGATTTTCACCGTATCACACTTAGAAGGCGTTCCATTATCACAAACAATGACACAAATGGTATCATTACCATTATAATTCAAGGTTGGTGAATAAGTGATACATAATTGGTGTGTTACATTATTAACACTTGCCGTTACGGTTCCATGTTGAACCCCGCAAGGAGTTACGGTATGCGTATCGCCCGCATCAGGGTCTGCGATATTGCCGCAGAACGTAATCGTCGTATCTTCAGGAACTAATGGCGGCGTGAGTGTTACAATCGGTTTATCATTCACAGGCGTAACGGTAACAGGTGTTTTCACCGTATCGCACTTAGAAGGCGTTCCATTATCACAAACAATCACACAAATCGTATCCGTACCTGTAAAGTTTGGATTTGGAATGTAGGTAATACAAACTTGATGCGTTACGTTATTCACGGTTGCTGTCACGGTTCCATTCGCCGCGCCACAAGGCGTAACGGTATGGGTATCAGCAGCATCTGGGTCTGTAATCGCCGAACAGAACGTCAAAGTAGAATCTTCTGGAATGGTTTTCGGAGTCACCGCAACCACAGGTTTGTCATTGACAGGCGTGACCGTTACTGGAATTTTAACGGTATCACAACTTGTAGGCGTTCCATTATCGCAAACCACTACACAAATCGTGTCTGTTCCACTGAAATTAGGAGTCGGTGTGTACGAAATACAAATTTGGTGTGTTGCATTATCCACGGTTGCCGTCACCGTTCCATTCGCCGCGCCACAAGGCGTAACGGTGTGCGTATCGGCTGAATCAGGGTCTGTAATCGTACCACAAACCGTAATCGTGCTGTCTTCTGGCACGGTCGGCGGCGGAACTACTACGATTGGTTTATCATTTTTAGGCGTTACGGTAACAGGAATTTTCACGGTATCGCACATCGTTTGCGGCGCGTTGTCGCAAATAATCAAACAAATTGTGTCTATACCATTGTAATTCAACGTTGGCGTATAAGTCACACACAATTGGTGCGTTACATTATTGACTGTAGTAGTAACGGTTCCATGTTGCACACCACAAGGCGTAACCGTATGCGTATCACCCGCATCTGGGTCTGTAATCGCAAAACAAGTGGTCACCGTAGAATCTTCTGGAATGGTCAAAGGTGTTTCAACTACCACAGGCGGTTGATTCGGCAACGGATACATGGTAATAATCGCTGTCGCAGAATCGCATAAAATCGGCGTTCCATTATCACAAACCGAATACACAAAACGGTCTGTTCCCATATAACCCGCAGTCGGCGTATAAGTGAACGTACCATTTGGATTAATCGTCACCGTTCCATGTGCAGGAGCCGTAACAGGTACTGCGCTGAAAGTCAAGGTGTTACCAACATTTGGGTCTGTATCATTCGGCGCGAGCGAAGCCATTACAGGCGTATTCATGTTCGTACCAAATGCGTCATCGCCTGCAAACGGTTTGTCATTACCCGTACCATTGTTGTCCAACAATACTTTGATGGTAACCGTTGCTGTATCACATTTAGACGGTGTACCGTTATCGCAAATCTGATATTTGAAAACATCTGTGCCTGAAAAACCAGATTCAGGTACAAAAGTGAAGGTTCCATCAGGATTCAACGTCAAAACACCATGTTG
>JBDLWG010000509.1:0-2717 GCA_039804385.1 Bacteroidota bacterium | reverse complement strand
GCTCCGATTTCGGAGGCAACATGGATTTTTTGGTTAGGTGGCAACATATTTTGGTTGTTTGCGGCAAAACTAATCGAATTGTAGCAATTTTTAAAATGGACGGTGTTTTATTTGACAAAACGATTAATTTTGCCGCCTCAATCCATTAAAAAAAGGAAAAGACTTTCAGAGGGCGCAAAAAATTTAAAAAAATAATTTTTTGCAAAAAAATCATTTTTTTAAATTTTTTGCACCCTCTGAAAGCTCTTTTCCTTCATGTAGAATTAAAATTAAATTGAAAATCAATTAATTATGTATAAAAAGAAAATTAAATCTGCCTTAATTTCGGTGTTCAGCAAAACAGGTTTAGAGCCTGTCGTGCGCGAATTGCATCGACTGAAAGTCCGCATTTACTCCACAGGCGGTACGCATTCGTTCATTGAGCAACTCGGCATCCCCGTCGAAGCGGTGGAAACCCTCACTTCTTACCCGTCGATTTTGGATGGGCGGGTCAAAACCTTGCATCCGAAAATCTTTGGCGGGTTGCTTGCACGCCGCGAAGCTGCGCATTTGGCGCAACTCGAAGCCTATGATATTCCAGAATTAGATTTGGTTATCGTCGATTTGTACCCGTTTGAAGAAACGGTTGCTGCCACTCAAAATGAAAATGACATTATTGAAAAAATTGATATTGGCGGCATTTCGCTCATTCGGGCGGCAGCTAAGAACTTTCAAGATGTGGTTGTCGTGCCTTCGCGCAATGAATATGCTTGGTTTTTAGAGATTTTGAAAAATAACAATGGTTTTACAGAAATGCAGGAGCGCAAAGAATTGGCGCGATTGGCTTTCAATATTTCCTCGCATTACGATACTGCGATTTTCAATTGGTTTACCTCTGGAACGGATTACAAAGCATTCAAACACAGTTTGCACGTACACGAACCATTGCGTTATGGCGAAAATCCACATCAATCAGCTGTTTTTTTCGGTGATTTAAAGGAATTGTTTGATAATTTAAATGGAAAAGCCATTAGTTACAACAATTTAGTGGATATAGATGCCGCCGTTCGGTTGATGTCTGAGTTTAAAAATGCTGCGCCCACTTTTGCCATTTTAAAACATACCAATGCTTGTGGCGTTGCAACGCGCCCGACGATTTTGGAAGCATGGAAAACAGCTTTGTCTTCAGACCCCATTTCAGCATTTGGAGGCGTTTTGATTTGCAATCAGAAAATCGACCTTGCTACTGCGCAAGAAATCAATAAATTGTTTTACGAAGTATTGATTGCACCCGATTTTGACGAAGCAGCCTTGACGCTTTTGATGACTAAAAAAACACGTATCTTATTGAAAATCAAGGCTTTCAAAACGAATACGACCCAATTTAAATCGCTCTTAAACGGCGTTATCCAACAAGATACGGATAGGAAAACCGAAGTCGCTACGGATTTGAAAACCGTAACGATTAAAACACCAACTGCGGCAGAAATAGAAGATTTGCTTTACGCCAATATTTGTGTTAAACATTTGAAATCCAATGGAATCGCTATTGTGAAAAATCGTCAATTGTTGGCAATGGGTTGTGGTCAGACAAGTCGGGTGGATGCTTTGCGACACGCTTTGGAAAAAGCAGCGTTGTTTGGTTTCGACGTGACAGGTGCGGCAATGGCTTCTGAAGCGTTTTTCCCTTTTCCAGATTGTGTGCAAATCGCGCACAAAGCAGGGATTTTGGCAGTAATTCAACCAGGCGGCTCTGTGAAAGACAAAGATAGTATTGATTTTTGCAATGCGAATGGGGTTGCAATGGTGATGACAGGTGTGCGCCACTTTTTGCATTAATGGAAATTAGAACGCGGATGACATGGATTGAGCGAATTCGCACGGAGTTTTTGTTTTAAAAAAAAAAATCCGTGCGAATCCGCTCAATCCGTGTCATCCGCGTTCCAATTCGCCTAATAATTTTCATCTAATTATGAAATTACTTTCAACGATCCTTTGGTTCACCGCTTTATTGTTCATTAGTTTTGGGCTTGAACGCAATGATTTTCAACCTTTATTCATCGCCTACTGCATTGCTTTTTTCAACTATTGGCTTATTTATCAATTAGTTGAAGATAAAGAAATTTTAAAATATATCTGGATAGCCGTTTTGATACGCTGTATCATTGCCTTCGCTTTTCCAAATTTATCAGACGACATTTATCGATTTATTTGGGATGGAAAATTAATTACAGATGGGATTCATCCCTTTTTGCACACGCCAACGGAGTTGATTCAAAACCATTTAGTCCATCATCCAATTTACCAAACGCTGTATCCATTCTTAAATTCGCCCGATTATTTTACGGTTTATCCACCTGTTTGTCAGGCAATTTTTGCGTTTTCGACCCAATTATTTCCAAATGATATTTACGAAAGTGCGATTGTAATGAAAATCATATTAGCTTGTTTTGACATTGGTAGTGTTTTTTTGATACGCCATCTTTTAAAAAACAACTATTTGCCTGTAAAAAAGGTATTATTATACGCATTCAATCCATTGATTATCATTGAATTGTGTGGAAATGCACATTTTGAATCGGCGATGCTTTTCTTTTTTTTATTAAGCCTCCATTTTTGGCATCAACAGAAAATTGCACAGGCAGCGATTGCCCTTGCTTTTTCGATTGCTTCCAAATTGTTGCCGCTTCTTTTTATTCCCTTTTTCATTATGCAACTATATGATAAAGTAAACTTGC
>JBDLWG010000508.1:0-7412 GCA_039804385.1 Bacteroidota bacterium | reverse complement strand
CGAGGTTGCACCCCTATCCATTACCCACAGAATCAAAAATCCCGAAGGGATGACACTTTGGTAACTTGAAATCCGTCTCCGCCTCTTAAAAATCCCGAAGGGATGACATTTGGTAGCTACCAAAGGGTCATCCCTTCGGGATTGAAGGTGCGGGCGGAGTCTTTGAGTTCCCAAAAGAGCATCCCTTCGGGATTTTTTTGATTCTGTGGGTACTGGATAGGGTTGCAACCTCGACGACTTTTAGAGCCAATTGACTTTTCCAGAAAACACCAATTCGACCTCATTTCCAGTCAAATTTTTTTTGGAGATGCATTGCTCTATCGAAATAATTGAAAAAAGCAGACAATTTGAGCAAGATTTCAGACGGATAAACCCCAATCGTCAAATCTTCAAAAAATTGCAATCGCTCCCTAATTTCGCCATAGCGATACCCATTCGCATGATTCGTTACACTACAAGTGTAATGATTTAGCGAAAACATTTCAGTTGGATTTTCTACAAAATACTGTTTCATCGCATCGTGCCACTTGTTGATGGAACAAATGGGATATTCCATTAGATATTTTGCTCCATTGGAAAGCGTCACCATTAAATGCCAAACGACTTGATAATTCATCGAATCTTTTGGTTTCCAAGCCTTTACATCTAATTTTTTTTGCGTTTGATTTCAAAAGGTGGCAAAACAGATTGAGTCGTCGCATACAATGGTTCAATTTTGCAAGTCAATAGCGGCAGTTTTTTTGTAGGTTGCGTAACGACACATCCTAAAATAGATTCCGTTTCTGCCCAATCTGCGCCGTGAAAATGCCCATATACTTTGATAAGCATTTCTTCTCTTGTCAAACCGCATCGAATCCTTGAAAAAATGTTACGCACCTGTCTTTCATAACAATCCTTATTGATAATCAATTGATTATTAACCACTTGTCCAATTCTAAATGGATGCAGTTCCGAAGGAGACTTCCTTTTTTCATATTCCTCATCCAATGAATGAATCGTAAGCGTTGACATAAGCCACTCCCATAACAAGAAATAAATAAAGTATCACTTTTAAAAACCCGAAAAGAGCGAAAAAGACCCCGCGGCTAGGTCTTTTCAGAGCGAAAACAAAAATTTTTTTGCAAAAAAATTTTGTTTTCACTCTTTCCGGGTTTTTAAAAAGGGATCCTTTATTTATTTCACGTTTCTAAGATTGATTTTTAATAATTTAGGCGGGTTGAATCCTTCGTGCATCAATTTAGCTATACTAATTTTATTTTTAGACTCGTCTAAATTTAATATCTTTGTCGCCTAAAAATAAAATTATGATTCGATTTTTTTTATTCGCCTTAATATTCCACTTGGAAAAGACCGCTATCACCGCACAAGATAAAGACCCGATTGCGACGGATAGACCAGACCAAACGGAATGTCCTTTTATCGTTCCGAAAGGGTTTTTTCAGGTTGAAACAGGCTATTTTTATGAAAAAACAACCGAAAATCGTCAATCTATGACTTATCCTGGAGTTCTTTGGAAATACGGTCTTTTTGATAATTTGGAATTGCGCCTGATTACAGAACTTGTTGCTGACAAAGATTTATCGCAACTAAAAAGGGGCTTGTCGCCTGTTACCATAGGCTTCAAAGTCAGCATCACAGAGCAAAAGGGTTGGATTCCGAAGACTTCATTCATCGGGCATTGGACGGTTCCGAACTGGGCATCAAAGGAACTTAGAGCGCCTTATGCTGCGCCTGCTTTCCGATTTACGATGCAGCATACTTTATCGGATAGGCTGGCTTTGGCGTATAATTTAGGAGCCGCATGGGATGGCGAAACGCCCGAACCAATCTTGATTTATACTTTAACAACGGGTTTTAGTATCCATGAAAAAGTAGGTTACTACTTAGAATTATATGGGTTTTCTCAAAAAAATCAGCCATTAGACCACCGTTTAGATAGTGGTTTTACTTATTTGATAAACAATAATACCATGATGGATATTTCGGGCGGACTTGGTTTAACACCTGATGCCCCTAAATACTTTGTTTCAGTAGGTTTTTCTTATAGATTTAAAACAAAGGTTTTTGGGAATGCGAAATGAATAAAAAACCAGATGGCTCTTTTAGGTCTAAGGAACGCGAAATAAATAAAGAATCCCTTTTAAAACCCGAAAAGAGCTAAAACAAAAATTTTTTTGCAAAAAAATTTTTGTTTTAGCTCTTTTCGGGTTTTTTAAAAGGGATTCTTTATTTCACTTTCAATTTCAAACCAACACTAATATTATTATTTGTCAAATTATTTAATTTTTTAATATTATCAACCGTTACACCATATTTTCGCGAGATGCTATATAACGTCTCTCCTTGTCCGACCGTATGATAACTTTGCGTACTTGCAGCCGTTGAAGCCGCAGGTGTTGCAGGTTTGACGGGTGCAGCCGCAGGCTTGGTCACCGTTGCAGCAGGTCGAACCGTTGACGCGGTTGAAGGTTGCTTCACCGATGCTGGTGGAGATGGTTTGGATACCGTACTTGTTGAAGTTGCAGGTTTTACAGGCGTTGAAGTCGGTCTTGCAGGACGGACAGGTGCAGGTTTTGCAGTCGTCGTTGAGGTCGATGGAGTTGTAGTTGTCTCTGGATACGTTGTAATAGGGGTAGTCGTAGCCTCTGGATACGTCGTAATCACCGTTCCTGATGGATAATTGCTTGGATAAGTCGTCGTTGTGGTACTCGTACCATTGCCATTCGGCGAAGCAGGGAAACCACTGCCAGGCGTTTGAGTACCTTGCGTACCACCCGTATTCGTCACATCCGCAGGCACGGTCGGCACCACAGGCGGCGCAACAGGTGAATTTACAGGGTCTTGAGACGCATCACGCAATTGCGGCGTTTGCCAACTTTCAAACCAACCCCGTCTTAAAATCAAGCGTTCTCCAATCGCTGGTTCGGTTCCTTCTATCATTTCATTTTTCGTGTAGAGGCGATACAAGCGAATGCCGTATTTTTGCGCAATATCTCGCATGCGTTCTCCTTGTTTCACAATATGAAATTTGGTATGACCGTGAAAAGCGCGATTTTTGCGTTGCAAAAACAACACTTGTCCATTATTCAAAGGTTGGTCGGAACGCACATTCATCATATTTTCATTATACGCTTTCAATTTCGCCAAAGGCACATCATAACGTCCTGCAACTTGTTCCAAACTCATATTATTGGAAACGTAAATGGCTTTCACATCATTAATAAAAATAATACCATTTGCGCCTTGCCGTACTTCGCCTTGTGCTTGTGCGTCTGCGGTCATATTGGGTTGTACACCAGAATCAAATTTGTATAATTCATACGTATTAATCACATAAATCAACAAATCGGGATAAGTCGGCGCAGTGGCATAGCCTGCTTCGAATAATTTCCGCGCCCAAGTCTGATAATCCGTGGGCGGCGTGACCGCAAAACAAATATCATAACGCTTATTCGCTTTCAAAAAATCGGAATGGTCTCGATACGACTCCTCAATGGACGTATATTGTCGAAAAGGCGAAGGAACGATATTGCCTTGCGCGTCGCGGTCATCATCTTTGAGGTAATAAACGCCACCAGTCCAATTATTCCGCGCTTTGATGCCAAAATGATTTTTCGCATTCAAAGCCAATTCACTCGTACCAGCAGCCGATTCGACCACCGCTTGCGCCAACGTGATGCTTGCAGGAACTCCTGTGCGTTGAAATTCGCGGATAGCGATGTCTTTATAAAGATTAATATAATCCGTATAAATCGGACTTTTTTGAGCTTGCGCAATTTGTTGGGCGCATAAAATCGCGCAGATGCAGAGCGATAGGGTTATTTTAGGTCTCATAGTCAATGAGTTATGGATGATGATAATAATGGATGCAGTCGTTAAAACGCTATAACCTTGTAAAACCAACGTTATTTTATGTGCAAAAGTAGTAACGTTTTCTTATTTACGGTTATTTTTGAATAAATATTCAACCAATTGCTTTTTTTTTGTAATTTTAGGACTTTGTTGCTTATCCAAAAATTTTACGACCATAATTATGACTACTCATTTTAGAACTTGCAACTTGTGTGAAGCGATGTGCGGACTCAAAATCGAAGTGACCGACCAAACCATTCACAGCATCATGGGCGATGTCCATGACCCATTGAGTCGCGGGCATATTTGTCCCAAAGCAGTTGGTTTAAAAGACATTTATCAAGACCCCAATCGCCTCAAAACGCCCATGCGCCGTGTCGTCAAAGACGGTGTAACATCTTGGGAATCAATTAGTTGGGAAACCGCTTTTGTGGAAATTGTTGACAAATTAAAAAAGATTCAAACCCAATATGGTAATAATGCTGTAGGCGTTTATCAAGGCAATCCATCCATTCACAATTGGGGAACGAGCCTTAATTCAGGCAATTTTTTCCGTTTATTGAAAACGAAAAACATGTTTTCGGCAACTTCGACCGACCAATTGCCGCATCATTTTGTGTCATGGCAAATGTTTGGGCATCCCATGGTTTTGCCCATTCCAGATATTGACCGTACGGATTTTTGGTTGATTTTGGGTGGGAATCCGATTGCCTCGAATGGCAGTATGATGTCCGCGCCCGATGTGGCGCATCGATTGCAAGCGATTCGGCAACGCGGCGGCAAAGTAGTGGTCATCGACCCGCGCCGCACCGAAACGGCTGCAAAAGCAACAACGCATTTTTTCATTCGTCCGAATGCGGATGTGTATCTGCTTTTGGCGTTAATCCACACCGTTTTTGCCGAAAATGGGGTAAAATTAGGTAAAAACAATGCTTTTACAGAAGGTGTTGATACGTTGAAAGCCTGTGTTGCTGATTTTTCACCTGAGTCGGTTGCGGAGATAACGGGGATTTCGAGTGAATCGATTCGCGGTTTGGCGCAAGATTTCATGGCGGCGAAAACCGCCGTTTGTTATGGACGCGTAGGCGTTTCGACGCAAGGTTTTGGCACATTGAGTCAATGGCTTATCAATGCGTTGAATGTGTTGACGGGCAATCTTGATGTGGTGGGCGGTGCGATGTTTACCGCGCCTGCGTTTGAAATTGTTCATGCCCGCAAAAGTGGTTTGTTCAATCGTTGGCAAAGTCGAGTGCGCGGTTTGCCTGAATTTATGAGCGAATTGCCTGTTGCGACGATGGCGGATGAGATGTTGACAGGTGGAGAAGGACAGATTCGAGCCTTGATAACGAGTTGTGGAAACCCTGTTTTATCCGTTCCGAATGGTCAAAAAATGGATACTGCCCTTGAAAATTTGGATTTCATGGTCAGTATCGATATTTATATCAATGAAAGTTCTCGACATGCCCATATTATATTGCCACCTGCGACTGGACTTGAAATAGGACATTATGACCTTACATTTCATGTGTTGGCGATTCGCAATACGGCAAAATACAGTCCGCCCCTTTTCCCAAAAGCCGAAGGCGCAAAATACGATTGGGAGATTTTCCAACAATTAGCCCACCTTTTCAAAGGCGAAACGGGTGATTTCAAACCCATGCCGCCAGAAGCAGTATTGGATCATGGTTTGAAAAAAGGGCGTTATAACATTGATTTTCAACAACTTAGAGATGCACCGCATGGGATTGATTTTGGCGCATTGACTCCCTGTTTGCCAGAACGGTTGTTTACAGAGGATAAAAAAATCCAACTCGCACCTGCCTTATTGGTGCAGGATTTGGAACGCGCTCGGGCATTTTGGTTGCAACATCAAGAGGTGGCGACTCAGTACCCATTCGCGCTTATCGGGCGGCGACATTTGCGGGATAATAATTCATGGATGCACAATTCAGCGCGATTGGTGAGAGGTCGAAATCGGTGTACTTTATTGATACATCCAGAAGATGCTCATTTGTTAAACATTGATAATCAACAAATTGTGTCGGTAACGTCTCGGGTTGGCAATGTTTCGTTGCCTGCCGAATGGAGTACGGATATGATGCGCGGAGTCGTGTGTATGCCGCATGGATACGGGCATGGGCGGGCAAATGTGCAATTGGATGTGGCGCGACAACACGCAGGCGTGAGTGTCAATGATTTGACCGATGAACAAATGATAGATAGTTTGACTGGGAATGCGGCATTTAGCAATGTATTTGTGCAGATACAATTGGAACGCGGATAACACAGATAGGGCGGATTTTCAGGGAAATTTTTTGAAATAGGATGCTTATGATTTCAAGGATTTTAAGGATTTTTTCAATTAAAATTTGCACTTTTCAACTGAAAGCATCCTTAAAGTCCTTGGAATCATAAGCATCCTATTTCAAAAATTTCCGTGAAAATCCGCGTTCCAATTGTATCCAATCAATAACCCAAAACCGCAAATTTCCCACTATTGGCAGGGTCTAATTTGGACATAATTTGCATTACGCGTTGTTTTTGTTCGCGTCCTGCATTTTTGAAAATTTCAATTAATTCAGATGTTTTCGTATTACTAAAAACCCTTACTAATAAAGCATTGGGATACACGTCATTCACTTCTTTTAATTTTTCCAATGTTTGCAAAACAATGCCTTTACATTTTTCCACATTCGTTCCAGCAAGGTCTAAACCCAATCGATGATAATCATACATTGCCTGTCTATACGCTCGAAAACGCGGTGCTGTAGCATTTTCCATGAGCCAATAACGGGTCGTATTGCCCAGATTTTTCCCTTGCCACTCCGCTTTGTAATCGGAAGGAACGGTATTCGCAATATCCTGAGCCAACTGCCAATGCGGTTCGCCGCCGCCAGAGGCAAAACTATCATAATCAGTCGCCAAAATGCAATAAGCATAATAAGACAACACCGCCGTCAGATTATCACTAAACACATTTTTAGCATATTGCAAAGGTTGAAATTGCTCATACGCAAACGTAAAATCCTTATCCAAATACACCAAAACGGGCGTACTGATGTCGCTGCCATAGATAGGACGCGCCGCCGTGATGCTCAATTCGCCGCGAAAGGCAATCGGACTCAACTCCTCTTTGATGGTCAACAAAATGTTTCCAGTGAGTCGTTCTTGAGTTTCAAAAACATCATCGGTCCATTTTGTATTATTGAAAAAATCGCGGATACTGGTTTCCAAAGATTTAAAAACTTTGGGATCCACCGCCCTTGCTTGTGGATTGGCAACCGTCACCGTAAAATTGAACTCTTGTGCAAACAAGTGTGAACTATTGATTATCAATAGAATCGGTATTATTTTTTTTAATAAAATCATGTGAACAACTAAACTATTTTATGAATTAGACACTTCTGGAATAGGCGTGTCTATAACGGTTTTGATGGTCTTTTTTTCTTTCGGACCCGTTTTATGGGTTCGATTGACTTTGTTGGCTCTGTTTTTAAGATTTTGCCCGTTTTTTTATAGTGAGCTATCACTAAACTTATATAGGCAAAATCTTCTTCCGT
>JBDLWG010000507.1:0-5951 GCA_039804385.1 Bacteroidota bacterium | reverse complement strand
CCAATCACAACCGTTGCTGCCCAAGCATTTGGAATCGTACTACTGGGCATCTCTTGTGCGTTAATAAAATCTTTTTTAGCTTGTTGCAAGGCATAATCCTTTGGTTGACCTTGTTTTAAATATTTATAAAAACTTAACATGATTTTAGAACTGGATTCATCTGGAATACTCCAAAGACTCATCACCGTCGTTTGACAACCCGAATACGCAAAAGCTCTCGCCAAACTCATAATGCCTTCTCCGCGTTTCAACGCACCGTTACCCGTATTACAAGCACTCAAAACCGCTAAACCTGCCTTCAAAGGCGTTGCATACAACTCGGCAACCGTCAATAAATGCGCAGTCGAGTCTCTTGAAGTGGCATCAGGGGCGAACACCAAAGCCGATTCTAATGGATTATTCATATCCAAAATCCCGTGCATGGTCAAATGTAAAATACCATAATTGGGGGCTTCCGTCATAAAAGCCCGTTTGGTTGCATCCTGATCCATAAAAGTATCGCCCCCAAACAATTCGTAAATCGCCCGCACCTCTTTCTTAGAAAATCGCAATGGATTCATTACACCGCGTGTCACACTCGCATTATCGGCAATGCTCGGGTAAGAAATCGCAAATCCACCAAAACCATCCGTATAATTGCTTTTTTCGAGATGGGTCAATAACGTATTGGAATACAACTCGCTTACGGCGTAATCTTGTAACAGATAAGGTACATTTTTACCTTGATTGGTGTTAGAAGGTTGCGTTAACAGGGTTTCAAATGAAATGTATCCTAATAAACCATCTTTCACTAAACGCAATCGCTTGATATTCAAATTATTGTCTTTTAAATCCTTTAAAGGTTTCGATAATAATAATTCATATAAGGCAAACGAACTTTGCGTAAAATCTTGAATGGATTGTTTTTGTTTCACAAAATGCTCATCCCCTGTCGCTCTTTTCAACATCAATATCGTAGAATCAAAGTCTTCAGGCAAGGGCTGTGCATAAAATTGATAAAAATTGGGTGCCACCACTACCGAATATAACATCGTATCACCTACAAAATATTCGATAAAAGCCGTTTCCGAATCCACCGCTTTTTGGATTTGCGCCCCTGTAAGCGGTGTAGCAGGTTGGAATTTCAATCGATGGTACTCAGGATATTTCTGGCTCAATTCTTTTGAAAACCCTTCTAATGCCACTGTTGCTTTACCCAATTCTACTTGATATTTGGCTTTGGTGTTTTCATTGGCTTCTTTAGCAATTTCTTTTTGCCAATAATTCCGAACCGCTTTCAAATCATTTTCTTGGGCTAATATGGTTTCGGGTACGCCTGCAAAATTTTTAGCACGGCGGTCTTGAAGTGTTTGTAACAATAAAGTTGCCTTGCTTTGCTCACTAAAATACAAGGCTTCATCTATATATTTCGTATCATTTGATTGTCTATAATATTGATAATCAAGGCTTATCGCATCTTCATACATGCTTCTCGCTTGTTCAGAAAGGCTTAATTGACTCCCATCAGATTGCGCTACGGTACGCGCCAATTGAATCAAACTATCCGCTTGTTTGTACAACAATCGAACCGATACCCATTCAGGCTCCGTACGCGCCGCAGAACGCAATAATTTTGCCTTACCAGTAATGAGTTCCAACAAATTGGCAGGGGTTTCCGTCGTGCCAGAGGCTGCTATGGCGGCATCATAAGCCTCTAATGCCGCAGTTGTGGATTTCATATCTTGCAAAATATGACCTATCTCCGCATAACCCTCCATCAATACGGGGTGTTTGCCTTGTGCATACGCAAATTTTGATTGACGCAACTTTAAGGAGTATTGGGCTTCCTTCAAAGCAACTTCTAAGTTGCCAAAAGCATGATAGGTACGAGCGCGTTCTATATGCACATTGGCAAGGCGTGACGTATCACGCCCATATTTAATATAAATGCGCTCTGCTTTCTGCAACCAGGATAAAGACGTTTCATATTGCTGCAAATCTCGATACATCACTCCAATATTGAGATAACAATTCGCAACGCCTAAATCGTCAAAATCCATCAAACGGGTATATAATTGAATGGATTCCTCCCAACGACTGATAGCCGCCTCATATTGTTGTTCGTGTCGATGGGCTATCCCTAAAATATTGAGGCAGGCAGGTACATTAGGTGCGTATTCATTATTTTTTTCAACAAAATAAGACATGGCTAAATAACCATATTCAATCGCTTTAGGGTGGTCACCAAGCGATAAATAGACTTCACTCATCCCATATAAAATATTGGCATAGAGGCTTGTATCTGCTTTGGTAGCTACTTTGAGGTGGGCAGCTCGCTCAAAATAAGTTAAGGCTTGTGAATAAATCCGTTTATTGAGATAGGCTTGAGCAATATTATTAGATGTTTTAGCCGTCGCAGGATGCGCTTGACCAAAAACAGCCAAACGAATGGCTAATGCTTTCTCATAAGCCTCAATCGCTTTATCATAATCTTCTAATTTGCTGTAATAATGAACCCCTAATTTATGGTATAAAATCGCCAACAGGGTATCATTTTTAGCTAAAACGGGGCGTACGACTCGAATCATCGAGTCGAATTGATGGACAGCGGCTTGACTATTCGGATTCGCTTGGGCAAGGCTAATCCCTTTTTGAATTTGCTCATGCAGCGTCATTTTATCTGCTTGGTGTTGGCTGACCAACAGGCAGAAAAGGAGGGGACACCAAAGCCAATATTGCCACTTCATGATGATAATAAATTGATTATAAACAAATTATAAAATATTGATGATTGGAATTTGAGTTTTCATTCCTTGTTTGCCGCGAATACAGTAACAAAGATAAGCAAATTTGCTTACGTAGGTTGCTAAAACAGGGAAATGTTAAAATGACTTTTTGAGGATACTCAAAGCAAAACAATGATTGTAAAACGTAAAAAAAACTATCTTTGTGCAACCATTCAATTTTTATAACATATTAAAAAAATGAAAATAGGTCTCTTTTTTGGTTCTTTCAATCCGATTCATGTGGGGCATTTGATTATTGCCAATTTCATGGCAACGCAGACGGATTTACAACAAGTTTGGTTAATCGTCTCGCCACACAATCCGTTGAAAATGAAAAATTCTTTGGCGCGTGACCATGATAGGCTGCATTGGGTGCAAACCGCAGTGGCAGATAATCCGCGTTTGCGGGCTTCAGATGTGGAGTTTAAATTGGATAAACCGTCTTATACCATTGATACGTTGCGTGTTTTAAATAAAAAATTTCCACAACATGAGTTTGCCCTCATCATGGGCGGCGATAATTTGGCAACGCTCCAAAAATGGAAAGATTATGAAACGATTTTAAGCGATTATGCTATTTATGTTTATAAACGACCGCGTTATGAATTGGGCGCGTTGGAATCGCATCCACAGGTCCGCGCTTTTGACGCGCCTTCAATGGATATTTCAGCTACGTTCATTCGGCAATGTGTCGCACAAGGCAAATCGATTCAGTATTTAGTCCCTGCGGCGATTCAAGAAGAAGTGGAAATCATTCTTAAAAAAACGGTTTAAAATTTATAACAATTTAAAATAATATGAGTCGAAATAAGTTAGAAAAATTTGCCGAATTGATGGCGTGTCCGAATGTCTATGAAAATCGGACGCATGATAATGAAAAACCAACCTTAGAACAAGAGGGCGTTTTTTACGAATTGAAAGGTCAATGGAATGAAAAGCATTTCAAAAAAAAGCAACCGATTATCCTCGAATTGGCTTGTGGGCGCGGCGAATACACCTTAGGTTTAGCGCGGATGTTTCCGAATTACAATTTTATTGGGGTGGATATCAAAGGGGCGCGCATTCATCAAGGCGCGACGATTGCCTTAACTGAAAATTTGCAAAATGTGGCGTTTTTGCGCACGCGGATTGAACAAATAGAGGCTTTTTTGGCAGCAGGCGAAGTTTCAGAAATTTGGATTACGTTTCCAGACCCTTTTTTGCGCGACAGTAAGGAAAATCGGCGACTCACTTCGCCCCCTTTTTTGGAAAGGTATCGCCGTTTTTTGAAACCCAATGGCTTGATGCACCTTAAAACCGATTCAGATGTATTATATGATTTCACTATTGAAACGTTGAAAAAGGATGAAAAAACAACGCTTTTGTATCAAAATGAGGACATTTACAGTCACGATTTGATTGCTCCAGCCTTATCTTTGAAAACGTATTACGAAAAAATGCACTTAAAAGCAGGTAAGACGATTAAATATATCCAATTCCAAATTTAAACAAATCTATTTTTTTATAATGAAAAAAACATTGATATTCATTCTTTTAAACGTATTTTGTTTGCAATATGCCGTTTTTGCAACGATTCAAAAAGCACCGATTACAACCTCTGAATCAACCGTTTTGAAAACAACTGAACCCAAGTTGTCTTTCAAACAACGGGTCATGACGTATTTTTTACAACGAAAAATCCAACGCATTATCGCAAAATCGTCCTATGTTCGCGCCGCCAAAGATAGTACAGACCGCAATTGTGTTAAAATTGTTTTGAAAAGAGGGACGGTGATTTATGCTCAAATCAGCAGTATGGACGAAAAAAATATCACCTACAAACTTTGTGAGCAGTCAAATCGCAGTGAAAGGACGATTTCATTAGCAAATGTGAGCCAAATTACGGATTCAAAGGGTCGGATGATTTTCAATAATGAGTCCAAACCAGCCCAATTAGTAAGCCAAACGCAGGGTAGGAAATATGCGAATAGGTCTGTTTCAGCTTTGTTGATAGCAGTGGGTGCTGTTTTATTGACCATTATCGCCATTGCCTCCAGTTTTGGAGGTGGTAGCAGTAGCGATATCACTTCATCCGTGCTTTTTGGGGTTTTTTCTGTATTAACTTTTGTAGTGAGCATCATTGCAAGTTTCATTTGGGGCATTATGGCACTGATTGAATTGGGCAAATCAACCCATGAAAATAGTGGCTCCAAATTTTTAGCAGGTACCGCTACCGTTATCTCAGGTTTGGTGATTTTCTTCACGCTATTAAGTTTGGTTGCTGGTGAATAAGCTCAATCAATTTTAAAAAAAATAATATGATTCGCTACGAAAAAGATACACAACAAATCGCTACCCTGACGCTTGACATGGATGGGAACGCGTATAATATGCTGCAACATGACATCAGCAAGTCTTTTTTGCCGCTTTTGAACCATTTAAAAGCGGAAAAAGCCAAAGGTGCGCTTAGAGGCGTGATTATTACGTCTGCTAAACGCAATTTTTTGACGGGTGGCGATTTGGATTTTTATCATCAATGTACGGATGCAACCGCCGCTTTTCAAGCATCACAACAACTTTGTACTTTTTTTCGCGGGTTGGAATCGCCTGGAGTGGCAGTGGTAGCGGCAATGAATGGTTCTGCTTTTGGGCCTGGTTTGGGTTTGGCTTTGGCGTGTCATTATCGGATTGCGCTGGATAAAAACGAAATAAAATTTGGTTTAACAGAGTCTTCATTGGGTTTGATGAGTGCGGGTGGGGAAATTATTCGATTAATGTGGCATTTGGGCATTGAAAAAGCATTCCGAGTGGCTGCCGAAGGTCAATTGTACACGCCCAAAGAAGCCCTCAAAGTGGGTTTAATACATGAATTGGCAACCGATGAACGGGATTTAATGGAAAAAGCGCGAACATGGTTATTGAATCAAGCCGAAACCTATCATCAAATTTGGGATACGCCGCATGGCAAAATCCCAACAGGTTCTGCTCAAAATCCACAAGTAGGCGAACAAATCCGTGCCTTGACTGCTGAACATTATAAAAAAAATTATTTGAATTATCCTGCTTTGACCGCCATTTTGAGTACATTAGTGGAAGGCAGTCGGGTCGATTTCGATACGGCGTGTCGGATTCAAAGTCGTTATTTTACGCAAGTGTTATTGACCCAAGAAGCCAAAAGTATGACCAAAGCCTTTGGTTATGATTTGC